>CAJLYN010000035.1 GCA_905210875.1 uncultured Bacteroides sp.
AAATCCGGGAGGCCCGCCGCCTCCAGCTTCCGCCGCAGCCGGGCGATGTTCACCGTCAGGGTGTTCTCATCCACAAAGCTGTCGGACTCCCACAGCCGGGTCATCAATGCGTCCCGGCTGACGATCTCCCCCTTGTGCTCCAGCAGGAGCTGCAGAATCCGGCACTCGTTCCTCGTCAGCTCCACCCGCTGCCCGTGGGCATCCAGCGTCCCATCAGACACGTTCAGCACCGCGGCGCCGCAGGAGAGCAGGTGGGAAGACGGGCCGAAGTCATAGGCCCGCCGCAGCAGGGCCTGGACCTTGGCGGAGAGCACCTGTAAATCAAAGGGCTTTGCCAACAGGTCATCCCCTCCCAGCTGCATGGCCATCACCACGTTCACATTGTCCGAGGCGGAGGTGAGAAATAAGATGGGCGCCTTGGAGACCCGGCGGATCTCCTGGCACCAGTGGTAGCCGTTGAAGAAGGGGAGGGAGATGTCCAGCAGCACCAGATGGGGGTCGAAGGCGGCGAACTCCGACAAGACGTCGTCGAACCGCTCCGCGCAGCGGACGGTGTAGCCCCAGCCCTCCAGATGGCGGCGGATGACCCCGGCGATGGCCGCGTCGTCCTCCACGATGAAAATGCGGTACATGAGCCCCTCCTCTCCCCCCGCGGTCAGTTCAGCTCCAGGGACTCCAGCTGGGAGATGATCTCCTGCTGGCGCTCGTAGAACAGCAGCTCCTGGTTGTGGGTGAAATACGCGTCGCAGCCGTAGCGGCTGATGAAGGTGGCGGCGTAGTAGTTGATGGTCAGCTCCGTCACCAGGATCAGCAGCTCCTGCCCCTCCGGGAACACCTCCTCGCAGAAGGCGAAGAGGTTGTTCAGCATCTCCCCGGCGGTCTTGGCCTGGGCTTTCAGGCCCTGGACCATCTGGTCGAAGTCCGCCTTCACTGCAGCAAAGCCCGTCTGACTGTCCACGGTCTGTCCAGCCAGGACTTTCTGCCGCTCCAGAGCGGCGATGATCCGGCGGTGAGAGCGCTCCGCCTCCTGGGAGAGACTGCCAGACCGCCTGCCGGTGTCGATGCGGGTCTTCTGACGGCGCAGCTGTTCCTCCAGCAGAGCGGCGAGATCCGCCTCCGGCGCGGTCAGGGCGGCTTTCACGTCCTTCAGGATGCCAAGCAGCTCCCGCAGCATCTCCTCCCGCTCCACCACGGAGCGCAGCTCGCCGGTGGCGGCGTCCAGCAGCAGACCCAGCAGGGACAGCCGCTCGTCGAACTTGGCGGCAGAGGCACGCTGGCGGATGGCCTTGGTGGCCTTGCCGGCGAGGATCTTGTCCACCTGGTAGTCGCTGCGGTACTTGTTGAACAGGTCGTAGTAGAGAATGATGAAGGGAGAGAAGGCGCCGGCGATACACAACCGTTGCAGGTAGGGAATGGAGGCGGCCCACTTCTCCGAGAGCAGCACCAGTACGAGGGGCTCGGCAATGACGATGAAGAGGGTCATGACCGGGAAGATGAAGAACGAAATCGTGCGGATGTATTTGCCGAAGATGCGTATCATGCGGTCGGGCTCGTCGTTGATGGTCGAGAGCACCGGGAATGCCACGCTGCGGAATATGGTGGCCACCAGCGATGAGGGTATCTCTTGGAAGCGGTGAGCCTGGGTGTAGAAGCCTACCGATGCCGTGCTGTACCCCTTGCCGATGAGCATGGGGTAGAGGTTGTTGTAGATGGCGTTGAGTACGCCGGTACCGATGAGGTGGCTGCTGTAAGAGAGAAATTCGCGTATCGACCTGAGGCTGAAACGGGCCTGGGGGCGCCAGTGCCCGTAGGCCCACAGCAGTACGGTGCGGAGCAGGGCGATGAGCAGTTGCTGCACGACCAGTGCCCACACGCCGCCTCCCTGCCAGGCGTATGCGATGGCGGCCGTCGAGCCCAGCAGTATGGCGATGATGTTGATGCGGGCCAGGTGGGTGAAGGCGATGTGCTTGGTGAGCCGCACCTGCTGTATGAGAGAGAATCCCTGGAAGAGTATCGACAGGAACAGTACGCGGGCCACGGGGGTGAGACCGGGTATCTCGAAGAAGTCGGCAATGAGCGGGGCCGCTGCGAAGAGTATGAGGTAAAAGAGCAGGCTGATGCCGAGGTTGAAGTAGAATATTGTGCTGTAATCGGTCTCAGTGGCGTTTTTCTTGCGAATGAGGGCCGATCCGAAGCCGCTGTCGACCAGAATACCCGAGAGGGTGATAAAGAGCGTGAGAACGCCTATTTGGCCGTAATCTTCGGGCGAGAGAAGGTTGGCGAGTATGATGCCCGTTACAAAATAGAGAAGCTGCTGCCCGCATTTGTCGACAAAACTCCAAACAAGGGCGTTGAGGGTTCTTTTTTTGAGTGAATCGGGCATGGGAGTCGGGAAAAAAGTCCACCCCGGCGGTGAGGCCGGGGTGGAGTGTTGGAGAGAATTATTTTACGCACGAACCGGCTGTTACGTCGTCTTGCGGCGAGATGACCACGAGGCGACCGTCGGCATCTTCGGCCGAGAGTATCATGCCTTGCGATTCGATGCCTTTGAGCTTGCGGGGAGCAAGGTTGGCGATGAAGCACACCTGCTTGCCTACGAGATCTTCGGGGTTGTAGTGCTTGGCGATGCCCGATACGATGGTGCGGCCGCCCAGCCCGTCGTCGATTTTGAATTGCAGGAGCTTGTCGGCTTTGGGTACCTTCTGGCATTCGAGTACCTTGCCCACGCGGATGTCGAGTTTGGTAAAGTCGTCGAATTCGATGGTCGGGGCGATGGGCTCGGTTACATGGTTGGCCTTTTCGTTGGCAATCTTCGTGTCGTGCAGTTTCTTGATTTGGGCTTCGATAACGCTGTCGTCGATTTTCTCGAAAAGCAGTTCGGGTTGCGCCAGTTGGGTGCCGGCGGCGAGAATGTCGATGCGGCCCAGCATGTCCCAGTCGATGGTTGCAAGTCCCAGCATGGAGCGCAACTTGGCGGCCGAGAAGGGTAGGAAGGGCTCGAAGGCGATGGCCAGATTGGCCGAGATTTGCAGGGCTACGTGGAGTATTGTTTCCACACGAGGCATATCGCTCTTGGCGAGTTTCCAGGGTTCGGTGTCGGCCAGGTACTTGTTGCCTATGCGGGCCAGGTTCATGGCCTCTTTCAGTGCGTCGCGGAAGCGGTAGTTTTCGATGCTGTTTTCGAGTCGGGTCTTCACGTCTGAAAATTCGCGCAGCGTGTCGCGGTCGTAGTCGGTGAGTTCACCACAGGCGGGTATTTTTCCTCCGAAATACTTGTGGGTGAGTACCAGGGAGCGGTTGATGAAGTTACCCAGTATGGCCACGAGTTCGTTGTTGTTGCGGGCCTGGAAGTCTTTCCAGGTAAAGTCGTTGTCTTTAGTTTCGGGGGCGTTGGCCGTGAGCACGTAGCGCAGCACGTCCTGTTTGCCGGGAAAGTCTTCGAGATATTCATGCAGCCACACGGCCCAGTTGCGCGAGGTCGATATCTTGTCGCCTTCGAGGTTGAGGAATTCGTTGGCCGGTACGTTCTCGGGCAGGATATAGCTGCCTTCGGCTTTGAGCATGACGGGGAATACGATGCAGTGGAATACGATGTTGTCTTTCCCGATGAAATGCACGAGTTTGGTTTCGGGGTCTTTCCAGTAGCGTTCCCAAGTGTCGGGCAGCAGCTCCTTGGTGTTGGAGATGTATCCGATGGGGGCATCGAACCATACGTAGAGCACCTTGCCTTCGGCCCCTTCGACGGGTACGGGTACGCCCCAGTCGAGGTCGCGGCTCACGGCGCGGGGTTGCAGGCCCATGTCGAGCCATGATTTGCACTGGCCGTAGACGTTGGGTTTCCACTCTTTGTGGCCTTCAAGTATCCATTCGCGCAGGAAGCCTTCGTAGCGGTCGAGGGGGAGGTACCAGTGCTTGGTCTTGCGCAGCACGGGGCGGCTGCCGCTGATGGTCGATTTGGGATTGATGAGGTCGGTGGCATTGAGCGATGTGCCGCAGGCTTCACATTGGTCGCCGTAGGCGTGTTCGTTCTTGCAGTGGGGGCAGGTGCCGGTTATGTAGCGGTCGGCAAGGAACTGGCCGGCCTCTTCGTCGTAATATTGTTCGCTCTCTTTTTCGATGAAGACGCCTTTATCGTAGAGGGTACGGAAGAAGTCCGACGCCATTTTCTCATGGATTTTCGACGTGGTACGCGAATAGATGTCGAACGAAATGCCGAATTCTTCAAACGATTTTTTGATAATCGTGTGGTAGCGGTCTACGATATCTTGCGGGCTAACACCCTCTTTGCGGGCTTTCAGGGTGATGGGTACACCGTGCTCGTCGGAGCCTCCGATGAGTATGACGTCGCGGCCTTTGAGCCGTTGGTAGCGGGTATAGATGTCGGCGGGTACATACACGCCGGCCAGATGTCCGATGTGTACCGGACCGTTGGCATAAGGCAAAGCGGTGGTTACGAGTATTCGTTTGAAATTCTTTTCCATTGGCAGTTTCAATCTTATGAGGAACGGTTATTAATGATTCATTTTCAACATCTCTTCGATGAGGTCGCGGGTGTTGCTCAGACGGGGTATCTTGTGCTGTCCGCCCAGTTTTCCTTTTTCGCGCAGCCAGTCGTCGAAGAGGTGGGGCCGGGCCACGACGATTTCGAGGCGGTCGAGGAAGATGCCTTTGTAGCGTTTGGCTTCGTAGTCGGAGTTTACCTCTTGCAGGGCCTTGTCGAGTATGTCGGCAAAGGCTTCGAGGTCGGCGGGTGCCTTTTCAAACTCGATGAGCCATTGATGGTGTCCGCGGCTCTTGTCCGACATGAACACCGGCGCAGCGCTGTAATTGAGCACTTTGCTGCCGGTCATCTCGCAGGCTTTGGCCAAACCTTTCTCGGCGTTGGCCACCATCAGTTCTTCGCCGAAGGCGTTGATAAAGTGCTTGGTGCGGCCCGAGATGGTGAATTTTACGGGGCGGGTCGAAGTGATTTTTACCGTGTCGCCTATGAGATAGCGCCACAGACCGTTGGTAGACGACATGACAAGAGCATAGTTGCCTCCCTCTTCGACTTCCCACAGCGGAAGCACGCGAGGATTTTCCTTGTCGAGCTCGTTCAGGGGGATAAATTCGAAGAAGACTCCCAGGTCGAGCATCAGCAGCATATCGTGGTGTTCGGGGTCGTTCTGTATGCCGAAGAATCCTTCGGAGGCGTTGTAGGTCTCGACGTAGTGCATGCCGTCGGAGGGTATGAGCTCCTTGTAGTATTGCCGGTAGGGTTCGAAGCTGATGCCGCCGTGGAAGAAGACTTCGAGGTGGGGCCACACTTCGCACAGGTTCTGTGCGCCGCTCTCTTGTAGAATCTTCTTGATGAGGGTCATCATCCAGGAGGGGACGCCCGAGAGACTTACGATGTTGCGGTGCATCGTGTCTTTGACGATGGCTTTTATCTTGGCTTCCCATTCGCTCATGAGGGCGATTTTCAACCGGGGTGCCCGCATGCAGTTGACCAGTGTGCTGGTGTTTTGCAGCAGTATGGCCGAGAGGTCACCGCAGGAGATGCCCGGCGACAGCGGGTTGATGGCGTGGCTGCCACCCAGGATAAGACTTTTCCCGAAAAACAGTCTGTTGTGGGGATAGTTGCGGAAGTAGGTCGCTACGACATCGAATCCTCCTTGGTAGTGGCACTTTTTGAGACATTCGTCGCTTACGGGAATGAATTTGCTCTTTTCGTTGGTGGTTCCCGACGACTTGGCAAACCATTTTATCCGGGAGGGCCATATCAGGTTGTTTTCGCCGCGAAGCATCCGGTCGACATAGGGTTTTATGCCTTCGTAGTCGACGACAGGGAGTCGCGAGGCAAAGTCGGCATAACTTTTTATGCCGGTGAAGTCGTAACGTTTGCCTATCTCGGTGTTGCGTGCCGTGTGCAGCAGGTAGCGCAGTTGCTCTTTCTGTATGGCATCGCCGTGGGTGGCGTATTGGTCGTGGCGGCGTTGTCGGGGAGCGAAAAACAGGTTGAGTATCGAGGGTGATCGCATAGATTGCTTTTTTAGCGAAACAAAAGTACAAAATATTTCACAGCCTCGATAGCCTTAATTACTTATTTTTGTGCACTTTCTTTCCCGAATGGTTGTTGTTTTTTCCTTTCCTCTCGTCAAAGGCGTATCCTTTGCGGCGGGGTCGGGAAGAGGTATATTCCTCTTTTTTTCGATGAATGCGTGCTTTTGCTGCTTCGCCACCGTCAGATTGTTCCGCGGGAGAGTCGGTCGTTACCTGCACGCGCTTGCCAAAGAAATTGATGTTTTTGAGCAGAGCCATGGTGCGATGCGACTCTTTTTCTTCGACTTCGAAGCGGGAAAATTCGGGTAAGATGTCGATTTTTCCGATGGCCACCCGTCCGGGCACGTTGCGGTTGACCATGTCGATGAGGGTGTTGGGGTAGAAGCCGTCGGCCTTTCCCAAGTTGATGCGTAGGGCAGTGAAGCCCGGAGTGGCTTTGCGGTTGCGTTCTTTGCTTTTCCCTTCGCGGGGAGTATTTTCTTCGGGTATATCGAGGTCGGCAGCATCGGCATAATAGTCGATGAGCCGGTTGAATTCGAGAGAAACGACCCGTTTTACGAGGTCTTCGGTCGACAGCCACGAGAGGCGTTTGAGGGTGGCAGGCAGGTAGGCGGCGATTTCTTCTTCATTGACCTTGACCTTTTCGATGCGGTCGATGAAGTTGTAGAGCTGCTTTTCGCATATCTGTTTCCCGGTGGGTACGGTGCCTTTCTCAAATTTCTTGCCGATGATGCGTTCGATGTCGCGCATGCGGCGTTTCTCCTTGACGTGTATGATGGCGATGGAGGTACCTGTCTTGCCGGCCCGTCCGGGGCGTCCGCTGCGGTGGGTGTAGGTCTCGATGTCTTCGGGCAGTCCGTAGTTGATGACGTGGGTAAGGTTGTCGACGTCGAGGCCGCGGGCCGCTACGTCGGTGGCAACGAGCAGTTGCAGATTGTGCAGGCGGAACTTCTGCATCACGGCGTCGCGCTGCTGTTGCGAGAGGTCGCCGTGCAGCGAGTCGGCATTGTAGCCGTCCTTGATGAGGGCGTCGGCTATTTCCTGGGTTTCGAGGCGAGTGCGGCAGAAGATGATGCCGTAGATGTTGGGGTAGTAGTCGGCGATGCGTTTCAGTGCCGGATATTTGTCTTTGGCGTGTACGAGATAGTAGACGTGCTTGACGTTCTGGGCTCCTTCGTTTTTACTGCCGATGACAATCTCGCGCGGAGAGCGCATGTATTGGCGGGCGATGCGGTCGATGTCGGGTGGCATGGTGGCCGAGAAAAGCAGCATCTGACGCTCTTCGGGTACCTTGGCGAGTATTTCGTTGATGCTTTCGGTAAAACCCATGTCGAGCATTTCGTCGGCTTCGTCCATGATGACGGTGTGAACCTTGTCGAGTTGTACCATGCCGCGGTTGATGAGGTCGATGAGCCGGCCCGGTGTGGCGACGATGATATGCACCCCTTTTTTCAGGGCGCGTATCTGGCTTTCGATGCTCGACCCGCCGTAGACGGGGAGTATCTTCAACCCTTCGACATAGGCCGAGTAGTCGTTGAGGTCGCCGGCGATTTGCAGGCAGAGTTCGCGGGTGGGGCTGAGAATGAGGGTCTGGGTGGCGTCGGTCGACAAGTCGGTCTGCTGTATGACGGGCAGGCCGAAGGCGGCGGTTTTTCCGGTGCCTGTCTGTGCGAGGGCTACGATGTCGGTTTTCTCGTGGAGCAGCAGCGGAATGACTTCTTCCTGTACGGGCATGGGTTGCTCATATCCCAGTTCGGTAATGGCTTTGAGAATTTCGGGGCACACGCCCAATTCTTCAAAAGTCTTCATAGAGGATTCTTTGTTTATGTGAGGTTACGGACTTGACCTTTATCGCGGACCGTTTTTTGCGTTTGCATGAAACAGAAGCCGTACGGCCGGTGCGGTAAAGCTCCGGCAAAGGTACGGCATAAATTCGGGATTTAAGTCATAACCCCCGATAATTCGGTGTGAAGCACCGCGGGAGAAATTTAGTAAAGGAGTATCTTTTGCAGTTGTTGGCGCTTTTCGGGCGTAAGGTTTATCTCTTTTTCGAGATAATTCTGTATGCTCCCGTATTTCTGCTTGATGCGGCGTATGGCGCAGAAGAGGTGCCGTTTGCGTACGGTCATGAGGGCAGTGGCGGCTTCTTGTGTGTCGCTGGAACAGTTGACGCTGTCGAACAAGATGGCGCGGCGGTCGAGATAGTGATTGCTCAGGGTGAAGTCGTCGTAGATGGTCTCTTCGGGAACGTCGAGGGCTGCCAGTATCAGAGCACTGGCAAAACCTACATAATCTTTGCCGAATTTGTCGCTGAGAATGACCGGATAGCTGTTTTCGTCGAGAAGCAGATCGAACATCTCGCGATAGCGGGGTATGCCCGAGTCGATGAGGGTGATGAAGAGGTCTTGCAGGAAGATGTTGGCGTCGCCGCGACGCAGGGTTTCACTGCTCAGCCGGTCATATACGTGGCTCGATGTGATGAGATTGATGGGTAAGTGTTTTACCTGACCTATTTTCAAATCTTTCTTAGGTGCGTGGAAACGCGACAAATCCGAAAAGTCGATGAGTGTGCCGATGCCGAGGCTGTTTATTTTCTTTATGCCGAGGCTGTCGATGTTCTGCAAGCAGCCCGAGCGGAAGATGTAGCCCCATTTGACGGCTTTTTTTTGGCGTTTTCATAGCCGCCCAAGTCTCTCAGGTTGCAGATGTTCTCGATGTTGGGGGCGCGGGAAGCGACTATGCGTTGGTTTTTTTTGTCAAATTGCAGGAGAAAGTAGTAGCGGGTGTCGGGTGTCTTGTCGAGCGTGATGTCGCAGATTTTATCGGAGATTTTGCAACGGGCCACCCGGTCGCTTTTGTCGAAATGTTTGGAGTCGGTCGAGGCGTAGATTTGTACATAGCCGTGAGTCTCGGGCCAAACCTCCCATTTGATAATATAGCATGAGTCGTTAACACTCTCGCATATCGTCTCTATATCAAAGAGTTGAGTGGAGCAAGAGGTTAAGGCCAGAAAGAAGACCCATATACATTTGGACAAGTGTTTCGCCATGTGTGATTCCGGTTGTGATAAGGCAAAGGTAGTCAAATATTTAGACCTTTGTCCAAACTTTAATTCCTTTAAATATTATTATACCGGGTAAACAAAAAAGTTTACAATTGTCCTTGCTTGACACGTGCGGCAAAATCTGAAGAGATGTAGTTGTCGAACGATTGGCAAACCTCTGATGCAAAAGAGTTTCCGCATTTCAATATGGTTTCCCATTGGTCGAGCGAGAGCGTGGAGAGTTCTTCGCGGAAAATGTTTTTTTGATACAGGGCGAAGAGTATGCCAGCGTTAAAATTGTCTCCGGCACCGATGGTGCTCACGGTCTTTATCTTCGGGGTATCGACGTGGCGGTGTCCGGCGCGGCAGAAGATGTCGGCTCCCCGGCTGCCGTCGGTAAAGATGAAGTTGGGTGTGTCAAAGGAGATGCGCTGGCGGTAGAGTTTCTCGGGGTCGCTCTCGTTGAGGAGGGTCTGGAAGTCTTCGGCCGAGCCACGGACGATGTCGGCGTATTCGAGATTTTCGATGAAGGCGGGCATGATGCGCAAGGCTTCGTGTGCGTGCGAGGGACGGAAGTTGATGTCGTAGTAGATGATGGCCTTCTGCTCCCGGGCGTAGGCGATAAACTCTTGCAATTTTTCTCGAAGGGTGGGGTCTACGGCATAGTAGGAGCCAAAGATGACGAGGTCGTCGGCTTCGACAATGGGCCATGCAAAGTTGAGCCTTTTCTGCGGATAGTGTTGGTAAAAGGCGTATTGGGCGTCGTTGTTTTCTCCCAAAAAGGCCAGCGAGACGGGCGATTGCGAATAGCCGTCGTCGAAGAGGTCGACATTGTCG
This sequence comes from uncultured Bacteroides sp., assembly GCA_905210875.1. Lineage (GTDB taxonomy): Bacteria > Bacteroidota > Bacteroidia > Bacteroidales > UBA11471 > Caccoplasma. Next base: position 9,923 of record CAJLYN010000035.1, read on the forward strand.
GTGGGCAGGCCGTTTTCACGCATGAAGTCGAGAATGATGTGCCCTACGGTGTCGTTGCCTATTTCGGTGATGAACCGTGATGGAATGCCCAAGCGGCCCAATGAAATCATGGAGTTGAACGTTGAGCCACCGGGCACAGCATGGGTAGGCTGTCCGTTTTTGAAGATGATGTCGAGAATCGTTTCGCCGATGCCGATGATTTTGCGCATGGTAGGTATGATTTTGTTATTTAAGGTTCTGTTCCGATTGTTCCCGAGAGCGTTGCCCGAGATAGCCTCCGTGGTGACGCAGGGCGTATTGGGCGGCATCGAAGCCGGTTTCTTGCATAACGCTTACTACGAGTATGTCGCCGATGACGGTCATCATCGTAGTTGAGGTTGTGGGGGTGAGGCCCAGGGGGCATACTTCGGCCGGGGCTCCGGTATAGAGGCAGACGTCGGACTTCTGGGCCAACTCACTGTGGTCGTTGCCGGTGATGACGATGAATTGCAGTTCGGGTCTTAAACGCTTGGCCAGGGTGAGCAGTTCGAGAATTTCCCGCGTTTTGCCCGAGTTGGAGATAACCAGCATGATGTCGTTCTCCTGTAAGATGCCCAGGTCGCCGTGTTGGGCTTCGCTGGGGTGCAGAAACACGGCGGGTGTGCCGGTCGAACAGAAGGTGGTGGCAATGTTCATGGCGATTTGGCCGGCCTTGCCCATGCCGCTGGTTACCAGTTTGCCCTTTTTGCGGTGTACCTGTTCGACGATGAGTGCGACAGCTTTTTCGTATTGGTCGCTTATCGGTATGTGGAGAATGGCGTCTGCCTCTTGTTGGAGAATGACTTCGATTTGTGCTTGTGAGGTCATATCAGTTTAGGTGGGTAGGTATGAATCGTTTTTACGAAGGTACGTATTTTCTCGTGAATCTTTTTCTCTTTTTGAGAAATTCTCTGCCTCGACCTGTTTTTCTTTTTCGGCTTCGGTTTATTGTCGTACTTTTGCTCCTGAAATAATGTTTGTTTATGACCGACTATTCCACCTTTACCCTGCCCAACGGGTTGCGTATGATATATCAGCAGGTACCTTCGCAGGTATCTTATGCAGGATTTACCGTCAATGCCGGTTCGCGCGATGAGGCCGCTGGTGAAGATGGTCTGGCCCATTTTGTGGAGCACCTTCTTTTCAAGGGAACCTCCCGCCGCCGGTCGTGGCACATTCTCAACCGCATGGAGACGGTGGGCGGTGAACTCAATGCCTATACGACGAAGGAGGAGACGGTCATCTACACGGTCTTCCTGTCGGAACATCTGACACGGGCCGTCGAGTTGATGAGCGACCTTCTGTTGCACTCCCGTTTCCCGACCGGTGAGGTGGAACGCGAGGTGGAGGTGATTCTTGACGAAATCAACTCCTATCGTGATACTCCCTCGGAATTGATTTACGACGACTTCGAGAATGCACTCTTTGGCGGTCATGCCCTGGGTCATAACATATTGGGCGACAGCGATACGCTGCTCTCCTTCTCGCCGGCCGACGGCTTGCGGTTTCTGCACACGCATTACACGGCCTCGCGCATGGTGTTTTTCTATCGCGGGGCATTGCCTTTCAAGCGGGTGGTCTCGGCGCTCCAACGCTATATGGGTGAGTGCGGGGAGGGCGAACCGTCACAGCATCGCGAGGCTCCCGGCCGGGGGACGAGGTTCGAGCGACGGGTGTCACTCGGCACGCATCAGGCCCATGTGCTGGTGGGCAGCCGTTCTTACGATATGTACGACCGTCGCCGCACGGCGCTCTTCCTGCTCAACAACCTGCTGGGCGGGCCCGGTATGAACAGCCGCCTCAACATTGCCTTGCGTGAGAAGACGGGTTGTGTCTATACGGTGGAGTCGTCGGTGGTGACCTATACCGACACGGGAGTCTTCTCGGTCTATTTCGGTACCGACCCTTCGAAGGTCGACCGTTGTCTCGCGCTCCTGTCGCGGGAGTTGCGTCGTCTGCGGGAGAAGCCTCTCTCCACCCTGCAACTGACTACGGCCAAGCGCCAGTTTATGGGACAGATTGCCGTGGGCACCGAAAACAGCGAGAATATGGCGCTGGGCATGGGCAAGGCTTTTCTGCGCTATGGCAAGTACGATTCGCTCACTGAGACGTTTGCCCGCATAGAGGCTGTCTCGGCTGGGGAGTTGTGTGAGGTGGCAAACGAAATTTTCGATGAATCGGCGCTTTCGACGCTGATTTATGTGTGATTTTCATCCTTCTCTCTATTTCTCTTCCGGAGTTTCCGCTGCTTTCGGGGCTCTTTCCGTTTCCCATCTTTGTTTTTCCCCTGCAAGAAAGGCCTCTTTTTTAAAAGAAAAAGAAGGGCTGCCGAAACAGACGGCAGCCCTTCGTGTGTAGGGTGTATGTGATAATGGGTTATTTCACTTCCCAGGTATCGCCTTCGAGCAGCAGGTCGCGCAGGGTTTTGTTGGGATTCTTGGCGCGCACGGCATTGACCTGAGCCTCTACCTCCCGATCGTAGGTGGGAGCTTCGACGTTGCGTATTACGCCCACAGCCAGCGGGAGTTCGTGGCCGTCCATCATGGCGAGCATCTGATGCATGATGTCGTTGGCCGCGGTGGCATCGTGGGTGAGAATGTCGTCTATGGTAACGCCGTTTTCACCTACGGTAACGGCTTTGAGTTTATAGCCGTCGAGAACGAGACCTTTGTCCATATTCTTGCCGAAGAGCATCTTTTCGCCCTGACGCAGGTGTATGGTGCGGTCGGCCCGGAATTCGCGGTCGGCTACATAGCTGTGTATCTTGTCGTTGAAGATAACACAGTTTTGGAGTATCTCTACCACGGAGGCTATCATGCCCTCTTTCGATACTTCGAGGTCGACGTCGATGGCGCGGGCAAAGAAGTGGCCACGGGCGCCGAAGGTAAGTTCGGCGGGAATGAAGGGGTCTTCAACGGTGCCGTAGGGCGACGACTTGGTTACCGCTCCGCGGTCGCTCGTGGGGGAGTATTGTCCCTTGGTGAGACCGTATATCTTGTTGTTGAGCAGCAGTATGTTGACGTCGACGTTGCGGCGCAAAATGTGTATGAAGTGGTTTCCGCCGATGGCGAGGAAGTCGCCGTCGCCGCTGACCTGCCACACGGTGAGTGCGGGGTTGGCGGTCTTTACACCTGTGGCGATGGCGGCGGCACGGCCGTGAATGGTGTGGAAACCGTAGGTGTTCATGTAGTAAGGCAGGCGCGAGGAGCAGCCGATTCCCGATATGACGGCGATTTCGTGCGGGGGAACGCCCAGTTCGGCCATGGCCTTTTGCAGGGTGGTTACGATGGCGTGGTCGCCGCAACCGGGGCACCAACGCACATATTGGTCGCTTTTATAGTCTTTTGCGGTATATACTTTGTTGTCCATGGGTTATTCCTCCATAAGTTTAATGAAATGTTCTTTCAGCTCGCTCTCCATGAACGGCTGGCCTTGTACGCGGTTGAACCGGCTGACAACGAGTCCCGGTATTTTGCCGCACAACTGTGTGGCAAACTGGCCGTTATTCTGCTCGCATACGACAACTTTCTTGTAGCGTTTCAGCACCTCGGCGGTGTTGGCGGGCAGCGGGTTGATGTAGTTGAAATGGGCCAATGCCACCTTCTTGCCTTCGTGGTTCAGATCGTTGACTACCGAGTAGAGGTGTCCATAGGTGCCGCCCCAACCTACGACGAGCAGGTCGGCATCGGGGTTGCCCTTCACTTCGAGGGCGGGTATGCAGTTGGCGATGTAGTCTATCTTGGCCTGCCGCAGGTCGGTCATGCGCTGGTGGTTGGCGGGGTCGGTCGATATGGCGCTGGTTACATTGTCTTTTTCAAGACCGCCCAGCCGGTGCATGAAGCCCTCGGTGCCCGGTATGGCCCAGTAGCGGACGTGTGTCTCGGGGTCGCGTTTGTAGGGTTTCCACCCTTCGGCGAGCATCTCGGGTTTCACGTAGTTGGGTTTGATGTCGGGATATTCGTTCATGTCGGGAATGCGCCAGGCCGAGGAGCCGTTGGCGATGAATGCGTCGGTGAGCAGAATGACGGGGGTCATGTGTTCGAGCGCTATCTTGGCGGCCTGGAAGGCCATGTCGAAGCAGTTGGACGGGGTAGAGGCTGCCAGTACGACAACAGGCGATTCGCCGTTGCGGCCGTAGAGGGCTTGCAGCAGGTCGGTCTGTTCCGACTTGGTGGGCAGACCGGTCGAGGGGCCGCCGCGCTGTACGTCGATGATGACGAGCGGCAGTTCGGCCATGACGGTCAGACCGATGGCTTCGCTTTTCAAGGCGAGGCCGGGACCCGAGGTCGAGGTGGCGGCCAGGTCGCCGGCAAAGCTGGCACCGATGGCGGTACATACGCCGGCTATCTCGTCTTCGGCCTGTACCACTTTCACGCCGAGGTCTTTGCGTTTGGCCAGTTCGTGCAGAATGTCGCTGGCGGGGGTGATGGGATAGCTTCCCAGGAAAAGGGGGCGTCCCGACTTTTCCGAGGCGGCGATGAGACCCAATGCGGTGGCACGGTTACCGTTGATGTCGGTGTAGATACCTTTCTGTGCATCGCCGGTTTCAACATGGTAGGTGGTTACCGAGGCGTGGATGTTTCCGCCGTAGTGGTAACCGTCGGTCATGACCTTGATGTTGGCTTCGAGAATCGACGGTTTTTTCGAGAATTTGTTTTGCAGCAGGTGTTCGGCCTGTTCGAGGGGACGGTCGAAGAGCCAGCAGATGAGGCCGAGAGCAAACATGTTTTTGCACCGCAGTATGGCTTTGTTGTCGAGACCCGAGTCGGCGAGAGAGTGTTTCACCATCGAGGTGATGGCAACGGGCACGAGCTGTTGGGTGATGCCCAGTTCGGTAAAGGGGTCGTCGGTTTTGAAGGCGGCTTTTTCGAGGTCGCTCTTTTCAAAGGAGTCGGTATCGAAGAGTATGACACCGTTGGCTTTGACATATTTTACGTTGGTTTTCAGGGCGGCAGGGTTCATGGCTACCAGCACATCGGCTTTGTCGCCGGGGGTGTAGACACCTTTGCCTATGTGTACCTGGAATCCCGAT
>CAJLYN010000036.1 GCA_905210875.1 uncultured Bacteroides sp.
CCGCCCAGCGTTCCCTGCGGGGCACGTATTTCGGCGGGATAGTCGGGAAACGTTGAGATTTCGTCTCCGATGGCTGCCGAAATGTTAGAAAAGAGGTTGCCGGCCAATTGCATGCCGTCGCCCGAGTCGCCCGAGAAACGGACTACTACGTTTTCTAAATCTTTCACATGAGTTTGTTCTGACATAATGCCTTGTTTTATGTTGATTCGTGATGGTCTTCTTTTTTTTTCTATATATTTATATTTGGGAATAAATATATTGTTTTGTGAACAATTTTCTTTTGAAATCGCAAAGGAAATAAAAATTTGTAGTTATGGCAACGATTTTTTAGGAAATGTGTTTTTTGCGATGAGCCAAATGGTTATGCAATGAGGTTGTTCTCGAGAAGTTGTCGCAAGCGTTCGACCGTCGATGCTATCTCTTTCCGCGTATTGAGTGCTCCTGTGTCGAAGTGCAGGGCGGCACGCGAGTAGTAGGGATTTCGCTGAGAGAGTGTGTGGTCGATGTAGTGGCGCAGCTCTTCGTCGTTTTTCCCCCGCAGCAGGGGGCGCGATTCCCTGCCGCCGGCCAGTCGCCGGCACAACTCGTCGGTAGAGGCTTTCAGGTAGATGCAGGTGCCGTGGGCATTCATGTAGTCGATGTTGTCGAAGAAACAGGGGGTGCCCCCTCCGGCGGCAATGACGACGTTTTCAAAGTCGGCGACCTCGTGCAGGAGCGATTTCTCGATTTGTCTGAACCGCTCTTCTCCACTTTCGGCAAAGATTTCCCGCACGGTTTTGTGGTATCGGGCTTCGATGTAGTGGTCGAGGTCGATGAAGTCGACTCCCAGTTCCCGCGAGAGGGCTTTGCCGAGTGTCGTCTTTCCCGACCCCATGAATCCGATGAGGAATATGCGTTCCATATAAATGGGTAATAGTCTTGCGCTCTTTCTTCTTGCTGCAAAAATAACTTATTTTACCGAGAAACTCAATAAATATGGTTACATTTGTACAAGAAAAAAGCCGCGTCAAGATGAGTCAGTCAAAATATTATGTGGTGTGGGTGGGTCACTCGCCGGGTATTTATGCTTCCTGGGCCGAGTGCCGCCGGCAGGTGCAGAATTACCCCCAGGCCAAATACAAGGGATTTGCTTCGCAACAGGAGGCAGCCGCGGCTTTCAGGGAGGGCTATGCGGCCTATTATGCCGAGCAGCGCTCGGCGGCGAGCGGCGAGCCGAAGCTTTCGTGTCCCGACTGGGTACTCGACACGCTGGCGGTCGATGCCTCGTGCCTCGGCAATCCCGGGGTGATGGAGTACCGGGGGGTGTATGTGCGCACGGGGAAGGAGCTTTTCCGTGTAGGGCCGTTTCCCGACGGCACCAACAACGTGGGGGAGTTCCTGGCTTTGGTGCATGCTTTGGCTCTGCTGAAAAAACACAACAGCCCGATGACCATCTGCTCCGACAGCCGCAATGCTATTGCCTGGGGGCGGGCCCGGCAGTGTAAGACCAAGTTGGCCCGCACGGGGCGGAACGATGTCATATTCGACCTCATTGCCCGGGCCGAGAAGTGGTTGCGGGAAAACGATTATACCAATAAGATTGTCAAGTGGGAGACCCGTGAGTGGGGCGAGGTGCCTGCCGATTTCGGCCGCAAATAGTGCGTATTCCTTTTTTCGGATTCTCTCGGCACGGAATTTCTTTTCTCTTTTCCTTCTTTTTTTCGCTGTGAGGGCCGGGCTGTTGCCGCGGCCGGTGGCTCTTGTTGTGTCGGGAGGGGGCTGTTATTGCTGTGTGTCGGCTTCGGGAGGGCAGGGAATGTGGTTTTTCCAGAACTTGAAGAGGCGCGGCTTGGTCCACCCGTGGCAGCCGAACGGCAGTTTTCCGCCGCTCATCTCGTAGAGCAGGTGGGGTTTCACGTCGAACGAGAAGCCCAGGGCTTCCTCGATCGACGGGTAGCGGAACTCTTTGGGTATGACGGCCCAGAATACATCTTCGTTATAGAGGTGGTGCCGGTGCCGGCAGAAGTGGTCGATTACCCCTTTGTATTGTGTGCAGGCCTGCTGGCATGACTTTACCCGGCGCAGCGAGAAGCCTCCGTTGCCGATGCGACCCAGCGTGTCGAGCCGGTGTACCATGCGTTGCGGGTGAAATGCCTTTTGCAGGTGGAGCCATGCCCGAGGAATGAAATGCCTGTATCGCGGGTGTTTGATCCAGGGGGCACCCACGTAGTCGTAGCCTTTCAGGCACCAGTCGGCCAGTTCGTCGCGGAATATCCACACGTCGGGTTGGCAGATGAGGATATACTCCACATCGTCGAAGAGGTCGTAAAACTCGCGCGACATCATCATGCGGTTGTATCCGGCGATGCCGTTCTTGCGGCCCAGCCATTCGTCGCTCACGGCGATGATTTCGGCCTGCGGGGCCAGTTCCCGAAGGTAGTCGACCGACATTCCCTGCGGCACGACGAAGCACATCGGATAGTTGTGCAAGACGCTGAGCGCCTGTTTTACCGATGCCTCTTCGCAGACGTTGAGGGGCACTTGGTATATGGGAATGACGATTTTTACGCTGGGAGTCATGTGTGTCGGTTTGTGGGTTTATTATGTAGATGCCGGGCCGGGGTGTTGCGCTGCACCGCCGGGGTGATGGTCAGGGCAGGTAGGGCTTTTCGTCGCGGTAGATGTGCAGTATTTTGGCAATGCGGTACCAGACGATGGCTTTTACGGGGTTTTCTATTTGAGCCCAGTAGGCGTATATTTCCCGAATGACCTTGGGGGTGTATTCTACGCCTTTGTGCAACCTCTTTATGCGCACGAAGAAGCGGCCGTATAGAAAATGTATGAATCCCCGCGGTGGATTGACCTGCCGGCAGATGTCTTGCATGAGATGGGCCATCTCCTTGTAGTTGTTGCCGGTGGCTATCGACTTCGACGTGGTGTTCTTGCCGTGTTGGCGGAAGTAGTCGAGCGTCTTGTCGATGTACACGGCATCGCCTTGGAGCAGAATGCCTACCCAGAAGAGCCAGTCGCCCACATAGCGGTAGCGCTTGTAGGCGAAGTCGCGTGGTCGGGCCTCTTTGCGGAAGACCACCATGCTGGCGTTCATGATGTAGTTCTGATAGAACATGCGGTGGTTGATAAACGCCCGGCCGTTGAAAAGGGTGTAGGGCGTATCGCGGTTCTTGTCGCTCAGTCGGAAGGAGAGTTGCAGCTTCGGCTCGCACAGGTCCCGGGTGTTCTCGTCGACAAAGAGGCAGTCGCTGAATGCGATGGTGGCCGAGGGGTGTTTTTCGAGCTGGCCCACGCACTCTTCGAGGAAGGTGGGTGCCGCCTCGTCGTCGCTCTCGGCAATCCAGATGTACTCTCCTTGTGCCAGTTCAAAGCCCTTGTCCCACTGTATGAAGGTTGAGCCGCTGTTTTTTTCGTTGTACACGATGTGTGATACGCGGGGGTGGTGACGGTATGTCTCGATGATGTCGCGGCTGTTGTCTGTGGAGCAGTCGTCGAGAATGATGACCTCGAAGTCGCCGTAGGTCTGGTTGAGTACCGAGTCGATGCGTCTGTTCAGGAAACGGGCGTGACAATAGTTGGGAATGATGACCGAAACTTTCATGGCAATACCGATGCTTGTTTTTCTACCGAGCCGCAAAGGTAGGACAAATTTGCAGACTTGCGGCGTGAAGTGCGAGAATGTTTTTGATTTTTCCTCTGTGGGCTGTCGGCCGGCGCCTGTGCCGGACGGGAAAATCGGCGATGGGTTATTTCCGCCAGCCAAGGGCACGGCCTAATTTTTTGTACCAGCGGTTTTGGCGGCGTTCCCGGTATTTGAATATTTCGGCTCTTAACTCCTGGTTCTCCTTTTCCAGGGCCGACTTGTCTTCGATGGCGTCGAACGGCAGAGGATAGTAGGCCTGGTAAATGGCGCGGTTTTTGGCGATGAGGTAATATTGGGTGTCGGAGAGGCGTTTTACCGCTTCGGTGTTTCTCGACAGGTTTTTGATGCGGTAGTTGAAGAGTATTTCGGGAATTTGATAGACGCGATTCTCTCCGTCGAGGAGGCGAATGAAAAAATCCCAGTCTTCGTGTCCGAAGGTCATCGCCTCGTCAAATCCGCCGATGGCCTTGGCGTCGGCTTTGCGGAAGAGGGCCGAGACAAAGATGGCGTTGACAGCCAGCAGGCTTTTGAAGTCTTTGTAGCCTACTTTCCACGGCCCGCTCTTGTCGCCGAAGAAGCGGGCGCGGCAGTAGACGACTTTGAGAGTGGGGTCTTTGTCGATAGCGGCTTTGGCCTTTTCGAGGTAGGTGGGGGCGATGGTGTCGTCGGCATCGAGCGGCAGGATATATTCGCCTTGGGCCATGTCGATGCCCCGGTTGCGGGCCCGGGCCACGCCTCCGTTTTCGAGCGAAAGGTATTTGATGCGGGGTTCTCTGGCGGCATAGGCGAGAGCCACCTCTTCGGTGTTGTCGGGCGATCCGTCGTTGACGACGATGGCTTCCCACTCGCCGAAGGTCTGGGCCATGAGCGAGTCGAGGGCCTCGGGTAGATATTCGGCCTGCTTGTAGCAGGGTATGATGACACTGATTGCCGTATGGGCCATGGGTCGTATCGTTTTTTCGGTTTATACCGGAAAGCTGGGAGCTGGGGTTGAAACCGGAACGGCTGTTGCCGTTGCTGCCGGCTTTTTCGGCCTTTTTACAAAGGTAAGGATTTATTTCGGTTTTGCAAGTGTAGCGGCGTAACGCAGGTTTTGCCGGTCGGGATTTGCGTGAGGCAATTACTTTTTGTCTTCGAGTTTCCGATGGTTGCGAGGGTGGTGGGTGAGTATCTCGCTGCGCAGCAGGGCATTGTCGAGATGTACGTAGATTTCGGTGGTGGTGATGCTTTCGTGGCCGAGCATCTGCTGTATGGCACGCAGGTTGGCGCCTCCTTCGAGCAGGTGGGTGGCAAAACTGTGGCGCAGGGTGTGGGGGCTGATGTTTTTCTCAATGCCGCAGGCCTCGCACCGTTCCTTGATGATGTAGAATATCATGACGCGGCTCAGCCGGCCTCCGCGTCGGTTGAGAAAGAGAATGTCTTCGTCGCCCCGCTTGGGGGTGAGGTGGCAGCGCTCTTTCAGGTAGAGCTGTATCTCGTGCAGTGCACTTTGTGAGATGGGTACAAGCCGTTGCTTGCTGCCTTTGCCTTCGACGATGATGTACTCGTCGTCGGCGTGTATCTGAGAGATACGAAGCCCCACGAGCTCCGACACCCGCAGCCCGCAGTCGTACAGTGTCTCGATGATGGCGCGGTTGCGCTGGCTTTCGGGCAGCGACATGTCGAATGAGTTGATGAGGGTGTCTATCTCTTCGACGGTGAGTATCTCGGGCAGTTTGCGTCCCAGTTTGGGCCCTTCGATGAGCTCCATCGGATTATTGTCGATATACTCTTCGAGACGCAGGAAGGTGTAGAACGATTTCAGCCCCGACAAGATACGAGCCTGCGAGCGAGGTTGTATGCCGATATCTTGTAACTGGCAGATAAATTGTGGAATATCGGCCTTGGCAAGCTGGTCGACCGAAGGTTGGGTCTCCGGTGAGAGGTAGCGGAAGAGCTTTTCTACATCGTGCAGATAGCCGTCGACGGTATTGTCGGAGACCCCTTTTTCCAGTTTCAGATAGCGGGCGAAAGATTTTAACAGACCGGAATTACTAACAATCATCGTATTATTGTGATATTATTCGTAATCTTTTTTGTACTTTTGCCGAAAATTTTGATACAACGAAACTCTTTCTCTTGATTAAAGGTTTTCAAGGAAACAAAGATACAAAATCTTTTGACTTATGGATATCTGGATAATTAACGGCCCCAATCTCAACTTGTTGGGAAAACGCGAGAAGGGCGTTTACGGGGAACTCTCTTTTGAGTCGTATCTGGAGACGCTTCGGGCCCGCTATCCGCAACACCGGCTGCACTACTACCAGTCGAATGTGGAGGGTGAGTTGATAAACAAAATTCACGAATGCGGGTTTTTACCGGTAGGTATCGTTCTCAATGCAGGCGCTTATACCCATACGTCGATAGCCCTCTCCGATGCCATACGGGCCGTACCGGCGCCGGTGGTCGAGGTACACATCTCCAATATCCATGCCCGCGAGTCCTATCGCCACGTGTCGATGATTGCCGCTGCCTGTGCAGGTTCGGTAATAGGGTTTGGGCTAGACTCTTATCGACTCGCCATAGAGGCTCTGATTGAAAAAGAAGCAAACAAGTAAACCTTACCCATATATGATAACTTCAAAGCAGACTAAGATTGTTGCTACGGTTTCGGACAAGCGTTGTGATGTAGACTTTGTGCGTGCGTTGTACGAAAACGGTATGAATGTGGTGCGAATGAACTCGGCTCACCTCAATGCCGAAGGATTTGACCGTATTATCGCGAATGTAAGGGCTGTTTCCAATACGATAGCCATACTCATGGATACCAAAGGTCCCGAAGTGAGAACGACTTTTATCGAGAACGACGGAAGCATTGTCTTTACTGCCGGCGACATTGTGCGCATGGCCGGTAATCCCGACGCTTTCACCACACATGAGCAGATAAACGTGTCGTATGTCGATTTCACCAAAGACCTCTCGGTCGACAGTGTAGTGCTCATCGACGATGGCGAGCTCGAATTCAGAGTGCTTGAAAAACACGATGACTATCTTCTCTGCGTGGCGCAAAATGCCGGCGAACTGGGTTCGCGCAAGAGTGTCAACGTGCCCGGAGTGCGCATCAATCTGCCCGCTCTCACCGAGAGAGATCGCCGCAACATTCTCTATGCCATCGATAAGGACATCGATTTCATCGCCCATTCGTTTGTGCGCAACCGTCAGGATGTCTTGGCTATTCAGGAGATACTCGATGCCCACAACAGCAAGATAAAGATTATCGCCAAAATCGAAAATCAAGAAGGTGTCGACAACATCGACGAGATTCTCGAAGTGGCCTATGGCGTGATGGTGGCCCGTGGAGACCTCGGTATTGAGGTGCCCCAGGAGAAGATTCCCGGCATACAGCGCCGCCTCATCAAGAAATGCGTGCAGGCCAAGAAGCCGGTCATCGTGGCCACACAGATGCTCCATTCGATGATAAAGAATCCCCGTCCCACCCGTGCCGAGGTTACCGACGTGGCAAATGCCATCTATTACCGCACCGATGCTCTCATGCTCAGCGGCGAGACTGCCTATGGCAAATATCCCGTAGAGGCCATCGCCACCATGTCGCGCATTGCCAAGGAGGCCGAGCTCACCAAATTGTCCGACAACGACATACAGGTCAATGTCGAAGGCGAAGTCATCGATACCACCTCGTTCCTGGCCAAGCACGCCGTAGAGTCGGCCAAGGTTCTGGGGGTAAAGGCCATCGTTACCGACAGCTATACCGGCCGCACGGCTCGTAACCTGGCTGCTTACCGGGGAGAAGACCCTGTTCTGGCCATCTGTTACAGCGAGCGCACGATGCGTCAACTGGCCCTTTCCTACGGTGTCATTGCCTTCTACCAGCACGAGATGTCGACCTCGCGGGAGTATCTCTTCAAAGGGCTCTCTTCGCTGATTGAGAACGGCATGATTACCCGCGACGATATCATCGCCTATATCGGTGGTGCCTTCGGTGAAGGCTCGGGCAGCTCGTTCCTCGAAATCAACAAGGCCGGGCTGGTGCTCAAAGGTTACGACCGCTATATCCTGCCCAACCTCGAAGACGTGTGCTGAGATGGCCGAAGAGGATTTACAGGCATATATCCTTTCGCACATCGACGCCGAGGGCGACCTACTGGCCCGTCTGAGCCGTGATACCCACATACACTCCCTGCGGCCCCGCATGATGTCGGGGCACTTGCAGGGGCGTATTCTCAAAATGATATGCCGCATGCAGCGGCCGCGGCGTATTCTCGAAATAGGCACCTTTACGGGATATTCCACCTTGTGCCTGGCCGAGGGTATGCCCCCCGATGCCGAGCTGCATACGGTCGAAATCGACGACGAGATAGAAGACTTCACACGGGCACATCTCTCGCAGTCGCCTGTGGCCGACCGCATACACTTGCACATGGGCGACGCTTTCGATGTCGTGCCGCGGCTCGACGGCCTCTTCGACCTGGTCTTTATCGACGCCGACAAGCGACGCTACTCCGACTATTACGACATGGTCTTCGACCGGGTGACACCCGGCGGTGTGATACTGGCCGACAATACGCTGTGGGACAACAAGGTATGCGACGGCCATTCGCACGACACGCAGACCCGTGCCGTCATGGCTTTCAACGATAAGATAGCCGCCGACGACCGCATCGAGAAAGTTATTTTGCCTCTGCGCGACGGTCTCACCGTCATGTGGAAAAAACAATTCGACCCTACATTTTGATTTCTCGTCGGGAAGATGTATCTTCGACCCGAAACCTCAAACCCTGAATCATCCTATGGAAACGACCCGCCAAAACAAGATAAGCCGTCTGTTGCAGAAAGAGCTCAGCGAGATATTCCGCCAGGAAACCAGCAAGACCCACGGTGTACTCGTGTCGGTGAGCGTGGTGCGTGTAAGTCCCGATTTGAGCGTGGCGAAAGCCTACCTGAGCATATTCCCCTCGGAAAAGTCGGCCGAGATACTCCAATCGATACAGAGCAGTGCCAAGACCATACGCTATGAGCTGGCCTCGCGGGTACGCTACCAGTTGCGCAAGACCCCCGAGCTGATGTTCTTCCTCGACGACTCGCTCGACTATATCGAGAATATCGACGCCCTTCTTCAAAAATAACCTCCCCCTCACGCTTATGTCTCTTGCGCTGAAAATAGCAGGAAGGTATCTCTTCTCCCGTAAATCGCACAGTGCCATCAATCTCATATCGCTGGTATCGGTGCTGGGTGTGGCCGTAACGACGATGGCCATCATCTGCACGCTGTCGGTCTACAACGGATTTCAGGACGTGGTCTTCTCGCTCTGTTCGCGTCTCGACCCGCCCGTGAAGGTAGAGCCCGTGAAGGGGAAAACCCTCGACACCCGGGCCCCCGAGATGGTGGCTCTGGAAGGGTGGCGCGATGAGGTGGCAGCGGTAGTTCCCGTCGTAGAGGAGAATGCTCTCGCCGTCTTCGGCAACCATCAGATGCCGGTCTTTCTCAAAGGGGTGGGCGAGAATTATGCCCAGGTTCATACCCATCTCGACGAGACCCTGCTCGATGGCGAGTTCATGCTCAACGACACGGCCGGCTGTTACATAGCCTTGGGTGCCGGTGTGGCGTCGCGTCTTGAAACCGGTCCGTTCTTTTCACGTCCCATACGCATCTACTCACCCCGCCGCAACGTGCGGGTGAATATGGCAAATCCCTCCTCTTCGTTCAGGGAGAGGGAGTCCTTTGCCTCGGCGGTTTTTGCTGTCAACCAGCAGGAGTACGACGAGTCGTGGGTGCTGGCTCCGCTCGCTCTGGTGCGGGAGCTTTACGACTATACAACCGAAGCCTCGGCCCTCGAACTGCGCCTGCACGACGGAGTCGACGAGGCCGCCTTTGCCGCGCGCCTGCAAGAGTATCTGGGCGATGGCTATCGTGTCTCCGACCGCTTGCAGCAGCAGGCCTCGGCCTACAACATGATGCAGATAGAGAAGTGGATAACCTTTCTCATCTTGCTTTTTATCCTCCTTATTGCTACTTTCAACGTCATCGGCTCGCTCTCGATGCTCATCATCGACAAGCAGGCCGACATACACACCCTGCACAGTCTGGGCGCCGACGACGCGCTCATTTCGCGCATCTTCTGGATTGAGGGTTGGCTCATCTCTGCCATCGGTGCCGGCGGCGGTCTGCTGTTGGGTATCGGCCTGTGCTGGGTGCAGCAGACATTCGGTCTCTTGCGCATGGGCGGTGTGCCCGGCACGTTTGTGGTCGATGCCTATCCGGTGCATTTCCTGTGGAGCGATGCCGGGGTGGTACTGCTGGCGGTGGTGGCCCTCGGTTTTGTCGCTTCGTGGATTCCGGTGCGGTATCTGCGGCGGCGATGGCTGTCGCGCGCCGACGAGGTCGTCTCTGCCGATTGACGGGGATTTATGGGAAACAAATATTGAGAAATAAAATTATACACTAAAAGCAACTGATTATGAAAAAATGGTTCTGGGCACTCTGTTTGCCATTGATGATGTTCTCTTGCGATTTCTTTTCAGACGGAGAAGACGATGATGATGGTCTTATCATAGATCCGCCCTTGGATTTTTCTTTTGTCTATGACCTTCAAGCGATAGCGGGTGATACCCTCACGCTGACCACCTACACGCGGCTGGTCGACCCGAAGATTTATCTCGACGATATGCTGATGAACGATGTTACCGTGGTAGACCGTCTCCCGGCCGGTAACGGAGATGGAAATGTGTCGGTTGACAGCCCCGGCGGGGCGTATTATATAAAGGTGAAGTTGTCTGATTCGTTGAAGGGTCAGTATGAACTGAGAATCGAAGCCTCACGTGCCGACGCGCCCGATGCAGGAGATCTGAATCTCTTGCTCGGATATGTGGGTATTTATGAGATGCAGGCCGACGACCTGGGTGAGTTCCACATGGGGCAACCGGCGTGGGTCGACCTCTCCGATGCCCAGGCCCTGATCGAAATGGTCGAGCCTCACCCCGAAATGAAGATTCGCAGCGGCGCGAAATTTACGGCACACGGTACGCTCGACACACTCATGTGCTTCGATGCTCAGCAGCAGCGCCTGCCGAAGGCCCGTCTTTACGCATTCCATAAAATCTCGGCTCGCTATATCTATGCCACTCTCTCCTATGTGTTGCAGGTCGATACGATATATTCCGAGATGGACAATTATATTGCCTATCGCGAGCCGTTGGAGGTAACCCGACAGGTTATCGTACTGCCCGAGAACGGTCTTATCCTGTCGCTGGAAAAGGCTGCCGAAGCCTATCCGTCGGCCTTCTACAACATGTACCGGGTGCAGTTCCGTTGCGAGTCCGACGACGAATTCTATTTTATGCCCGAGTATGAGGAGTCGCCTTCGATTACCGATGAGGCCATTTACCGTATGCGGGTCGACACGAATATGATTTCGACGATTTCATTGCCGATGGAGGCCGAAGAGTATGCCTTCCTTTCGAGTCGGATTGTGGAGGTGGAGCAGGTCTATGAAGGTGGTGTGGGAGCTGCTAATACGGCCTCTTTCTCGTGGCTGGTGTACGACGGAAAGATTGTCCTGAACGAGTCGACTCTTATCGACGGCGAGGCTGTGTGCACGATTCAGCCCAACAGCGGCACGCCTTCGTCGGGCTTTGCCGGTATGCCGTCGGTATTTATTACGTCGCAAGGCTCTCTTTGCGCGCTGCGCCGCACTACCAAAGGATATTACCAAACCGAGCAGCTGGGCTCGTCGAACGGCTCTTACCGCTGGTATACCCATCATCAGTATTTCGATTTTGAGCCGGGCAGCTATATTGTTGTTACCCGCACGGCCGATAAACTCTATATCTCGGCTTCGGGCCGCTATTACAGTTGGGGAGCCGACGGTAGGGTGGAATCGACCGACTGTCAGGCCTATGACGAAAGTTTCGTTGTGGCCAAGAACTACTATCCCTATGCCGACAGCTATCTGTACTCGATGGCAACGGAGGGGCTTTTCCGCACCCGTCTTGATGACCGCAGTGAGCGGACTCTGATACTGCCGGCTTCCGAAGGAGAGATTGCCCGGGTAGAGATGTCGGGCGAACGCGCTCTGATTACCACCCGCGATGGTGCCTTCTTCCTGAACGACGGGCAGGATACGCATGCTATCGAGCCTGAGGGAGGCTGGGGCCTCTCGGGCTACGGTGTGCTGGTGCGGTAATCTGGCAGGAAAAGATATAAAACCGAGAGCGGGTCGCTTCTGTGAGGCGGCCCGCTTTTTTCTTTGCTTCCCGCCGTATCGTGCAGCACGCTGTTATTACCTTTTGTCGCAAGACATCGGTGCGGATAAGTAGCGATGGGGGAAAGGGGTGTGGCGGTGAAAGGTGCAGCCTCTTCTCTTGCCGGTAGGGCGTTCGGTGAGCGGGTGGAAAAAAGTATAGCCCCGTGGGGTCCGGGGCTATATGGAGTGTTCTTGGAATGTAGAAACTTACCTTTTCCTGGGCGAACGGCGGGACTTCTCGGGCCGGCTGTGAGATGCTATCGTGTAGCGGTTTCCGGGGTGTCGTTCCCGTTCATTGGTAGGGCGAAGAGTTGTTATTTCAGTTCTGCGGCAATGGCGTCGGCAATGGCCTGCATCTCTTCGGGGGCCAGTTTCAGCTTGGGGTTAGAGATAATCATGTCGCTCTCGTGGTTGATGGGTATGAGGTGTATGTGCGTGTGCGGCACTTCAAGACCCATCACGGCTACACCTACGCGTTGGCAGGGTATGGCCTTTTCGATGGCGTGAGCCACCTTCTTGGCAAAGAGCTGCAGCGAGATGTAGGCTTCGTCGTCCATGGCGAAGAGGTAGTCGCCCTCGGCTTTGGGAATGACCAGGGTGTGGCCTTTGGCGAGGGGATTGATGTCGAGGAAGGCGAAGTTTTTTTCGTCTTCACCTATTTTGTAGCAGGGTATTTCTCCGGCTACGATGCGGCTGAACAGGGTAGGCATGTCACAATCGTTTTTTATAAGAGGAGCGGGGCTTTTCGATAAAGGCGGTCGCACCTTAGATAGAAATGTTTACAATCTCGAAGGTCATCGTTCCCGACGGTACTTTGATTTCGACGATGTCGCCGATTTTCTTTCCCAGCAGGCCTTTGGCAATGGGGGTGTTCGATGCGATTTTACCCTCTTTGAGATTGGCCTCGCTTTCGGTGACGATGGTGTACTCCATGGTCATGTTGTTTTTGGTGTTCCGTATTTTTACACGGTTCAGAATCTGTACCGTATGGGTGTTCAACTTCGAGTCGTCGATGATACGGGCGTTGGCCACTTTGTCTTTCAACTGCGAAATTTTCATTTCGAGCAGGCCTTGTGCCTCCTTGGCGGCGTCGTATTCGGCATTTTCCGACAGGTCGCCTTTGTCGCGGGCTTCGGCGATTTGCCGCGAGATTTCGGGACGTTTTACCGATTCGAGATAGTTAATCTCTTCCATCATTTTTTTGTAACCTTCTTCGGTCATGTACACGATAGCCATAAGAAAATTCTCCTATTCTTTGATTTTGGGCATTATTGTTTTTTCTGTGATAAGGGATAACAAAAAAGAATCCCGGCTGTTTACAACCGGAACTCTCTGTTCTCATCAATATGAGGCGAAGATAATCTTTATTTTTCGATATTCCAAATAAATCGGATAAAATCGAGCGCAATTATTTTTGTCTGAGTAACTTTTCTATGGCTTGCGGCAGGTCTGCAAGCTTTGATACACGTTGTTGCAAGACGCTCTGGCGGTCGATGAGGAAGGCTGTGGGGAGCGACTGCACGTTGTAAGAGAGAGCAACCCGTGAACGGGTCGTGTCGGCATCGCGCACGCATATCCACGGCAGGTTGTCGGCCGATACCTGCCAGAGGTTTTCATTGGGGTCGATGGACACCTGGTAGATTTCAAAACCCTGGCGGTGGTATTTCTTGTAGAGTTGGGCCAGGGCACGATTGTAATCGGGTGAATATTTACCCGCGTAGGCCGAGAAGTCGAGCAGCACGACTTTGCCTTTGAGGTCGCTCAGCCGGCGTATCTTCCCATACAGGTCGGGCAGGGCGATGTCGATGAGCGACACTTCGTTGGCGACGGGTATCTGCGGTTCTTTGCCGGCTTCCTGCCGGGCGTCGCGTTCGTTCTGTAAAATAGCCAGGGCGAGGCGGGAGAGGTGC
>CAJLYN010000037.1 GCA_905210875.1 uncultured Bacteroides sp.
ATTCCGGCGACGCCTTTCTTGTCGTTTTTTTCGATGGTCGGCGTTACGGTTGTACGGCGATGCGTTTGGAATATTCCACCGTGCCGTCGGAGTAGGTCTCTTTCAGAATCGTTACACCGTGGGCCGGAACTTGCAGCGGTGTGCCGTTGATGGAGAAATATTCGGTGTGTACCGGCGTGCGCAGACTTTCTGTGGCTTGGATTGCACTCGGCTCGTCGGGGACGACCTCACCCAGCTGGTACACTTCGGCCGCTGCCAGCAGGAAACAACCGATGCCGAAATCTTCAAAGTCGGGAACATGCGTGCGTGTTACCGGTTGTCCGTCTTCGGGCTTGGAGCCGGTGCCCTGCACATAGCCCAGGAAGCCGTCGTCGGCCACCGCTCTATGACACAAGGCATTCCACCCTTTCACCACATGTGGCATATAGGTGGTGCTGTCGAGAATACCGCTGTGTATGCCGTAGGCCATGCCGGCCACGAAAAGCGCCGTGCCCGAGGTCTCGGGCCCTTCCGCCTCGTCCGACCCGTAGTTGGTAGGAGCAGCCAGACTTACCGGCCAAAAGCCGTCTTCACGCTGGCAGGCCGCCAGAGCCTCCGACATGGCTGTGAAATCGGCAATATACTGCTCCTTGTGGCACACTGTGTCGGGAGCGTATTGCAGAACGCGCATCAACGCCGTGTAGACCCAGCCGTTACCTCGCGACCAGTAACAGGGTTTGTCGGTCTCGACTTTGTCGGTATAGGGCGGGTCAAACTGGTAATCACGGTACCACAGTCCGTCGTTTTCGTTAAACAGGGGAGACCCCTTGCCCTTACCACTGCTCGATTGCCCGGCATCGCCTTGTTTGTCGCGGCTGAACATATACATTTTATACATGTATTCAAAATAGCGGTCGTCTTTTTCGAGGCTACCCAGTTGGGCATAGATGGGCATGGCCATGTGTATAGCGTCGATCCAGTACCAGTCGTTGATGGATTGGCGCTCATACATCAGGTAGTTGATGTGTTGGGTGATGTGTTCCTTGCGTATGGTCTGTGTCGTATCGAGCATGTACATGTCGAGATAGGCCATGCCGCAGCAGTGAAAGTCGGCGTTGGTGGGAGCACTGGTGTCGTTTGAAATCCATTTGTGGAAATCGCCCCACTCCTGGGTGTAGTCATACCATCGTTCGACCGGTGTCTGCCGATACATGGCCATTAGTCCCTCGTAGTAGACGCTGCGGGTCCAGATGCGACTGTTGCGTTTCTTTCCGCCAACAAAAGAGTTGGCCGTGGGGTCGGGATAGGTACGCATGAAATAATCGTTCACCAGCGAAGCGTAGTAGAAGGTTGAGTCGCACGACATGAGCCGTTGCGGGTCGTAGGTTGTCTCGTCCGAAGCGGTTGCAGCAGTTGCGCCGCAGAAAATTGCCAAGGCAAAAAGAATAGATTTGTATTTAATCATGGTTAAAAATTTAGGCCTATAAAAATACACATAAATATTGTATTAGAGTGGAATTTTTCGTGAAATATAGAGCGTAAATCAAAAAGAAGCCCGAAAACAAGTGAAAGAATCAAAAAAAACGACTGTTACGGAAAAATAATAGAGGGTAGAGTATGAATTATCGTTTTTTTTCATACTTTTGTAGATAAAAACATTGAAATAATGTCGGATTCTCGCGTGGAACATATAAATGCGACGCTTTCGGAACTGGTCGATTTGATGCAGCTTATAACCAAGAGTTATCCCGAAGTGCCGGCTATTTTATATAAAATATCCCTTGAAAAAGGCGAGTCTTTATGTGAAGAATTGCGTGCATTAAACACTGTTAAAGAGTCTGTTCCGCGGACAAATGCAGAGATGGCCTCGGTAGAGAGTGGCGAAGCGTCGCCACATATGGTAGAGACTGTGGTGAATGAAAGTCTTGCTGAGACGACAGTATCTGATGACGGGTCGAGAGAGGGTAATACTTCTGTTGCGACGCCTGAAACAGAAAAGGTCGCCGACAAGAAGGTCTCCATGCCTTTCTCTTGGGATACGACCGAAGAGGAGTTTTGCCTTTTTGATCGGATACCCGAGATGAAAACGACGGTAGATGAAACACCTGCCGTTGCGGAGGGCGGTGCTGCCACGGACAATAAGTTGGACAGCGAAGAGAAAGCCCCGGCAGAGAGTGTAGCCGAAGCGCCTGTGACGGAAAGCGAGCGTGAGGAAGAAGTTCCTTTATGCGAGAGTAATCCTGAGGTAGAAAACAGTGATGCAGAGCCTCTGTCGCGAGAACCGGCTGCCGAAGCCTCTATCGAAAAACGTCAGGAGCAGGAATCGGTTGCTGAAGCCTCCACCGAAGTACCTTTGGAGCAGAAAGAGGCGGAGATGCCTCATGATGAGGTATCGACTGTAGTGACCGCAGAGCTAATTGAGTCCGAAGAGCCTGTTGCTCCTGCCGAGAAAAAAACGCCGCTCTATCGAGAGTTGCAGAAAATGATGAGTATAAACGATCGTTTTCTGTTTCGGCGTGAATTGTTTGACAACGATGGCGAATTGATGGGTAAAACCATTGATGAGCTGAATGAAATAACGTCATACGAAGAGTCGTTGGCGTATCTGCACAACCATTTTAATTGGGATTTTGAGTCGGAGACAGTAGATCTGTTGCGGTCATTGCTCCAACATCGTTTTGAATTGTAATAGCTATGTCAAAACTCTATATAGTCCCTACCCCGATAGGCAATCTCGACGATATGACGATGAGAGCCGTCAAGGTTTTGCAGGAAGTCGATTGCATACTGGCCGAAGATACCCGCACCAGCGGTATACTGATGAAACACTTCGATATCAAAACCCGTATGCAGTCGCACCACAAGTTTAATGAGCATAAGACTGTCGAAGCCATAGTAGAGCGGCTGCTCGCGGGTGAAACCATAGCGCTCGTATCCGATGCTGGAACACCGGCCATATCCGACCCCGGATTCCTTTTGGTGCGAGAGAGCCGCAAGGCAGGAATACCCGTTGAGTGCCTGCCGGGGCCCACGGCATTTGTACCGGCACTCGTCGACTCGGGATTACCTTGCGACCGTTTCACCTTTGAAGGATTCCTTCCTCAGAAGAAAGGTCGTGCCACCCGTTTGGCCGAATTGGCTGTCGAGACCCGGACGATGATTTTCTATGAGTCGCCGTTCAGACTGGTAAAGACGTTGACGCAGATGTCCGAAGTATTTGGCCCGGAGCGTAGAGTCTCTGTGAGCCGGGAAATCTCCAAACTGCATGAGGAGACATTCTGTGATACGTTTCAGGAGGTCATTGCTCATTATACACAGAATGAGCCAAGAGGCGAATGTGTTATTGTGGTAGCCGGTGCAGCCGATGAGAAAAAAGAGAAAACCAAAGCGTCTCATGTAGAAGAAATAGAAGAAAAAGATTAAACATAAACTCAAAAACAACTCTTAAAACAAGAAAATTATGAAAAAAGTAGTGTTAAGTATGGCAGCCCTTTCGATGCTCTTCATCGTAGCGTGCCAAGGACCTAAAAAAGAAATCGCACGGTTGCAATTTCAAAACGATTCTATCGCACAGATTAATGCTCGCTTGACTTCAGATATCGAAGAATTGCTGCAAATGATAGATGAGATTGAAACCAACTTCTCTCAAATTACCAAAACCGAGGCCGCTCTGAATCAGGCACAAGGCGAACGTCTGAAAGCTTCTATCGCTCAAATCATCGAGCAGTTGAAAGACAATCAGGAGAAAATTGCCAACCTCGAGAAACAGGTAAAAAATCGCAATTACAATATTGCCAGCCTGAGAAAAACGGTTGAACGTCTCAAAGCCGAAAACGAAGAGAAAGCTGCTATGATCACCGCTCTTCAAGCCGAACTGGCCCAGCGTGACGCCAAAATCAAGGAACTTGATGCTTCTATCGCTTCTTTGAACAGCAAGCTCGACGCTCTCTCGGATGAGAACAAAGATCAACAAGACCAACTCAATGCCCAAGACCAGGCTCTCAACACCGTATTCTATACCATGGGTACCAAGAAAGAGCTCAAAGCCAAAGGTATTCTCGAAGGTGGTCTCCTCAAAGTAAGAACTCTCCAAGGTGTTGTTAACGATGCCGACTTTACCAAAGCCGACCTCCGCAACGTATCTTCTATTCCTTTGAATGTGAAGAAAGCTACCCTCATGACTTCTCACCCCGAAGGTTCTTATACCTTTGTTAAAGAAGGCAAAGTCATCACCGAGCTTTCGATTACCAACCCCGAAGAGTTCTGGAGCGTATCGAAATATCTCGTAATCCGTCTGTAATATAACGGAGCGACAGGCCGTGGTCTCATTCCGCCATGTATTTATCGACCTCGATGATACCTTGTGGAATTTCAGAGACAATTCTCACCGGGCATTGAAGGTCGTCTACGACCAGTTCTCGCTGGACAGCTATTATCCCGAGTTTGAAGATTTCTATCGGACGTACAGCGAAAAAAATGCCGAACTTTGGAATCTCTACCACCACGGTCGTCTTACACGCGAAGAATTGATTGCCGAACGTTTCCGTTATCCGCTGCAAAGGCGGGGCGTTTACAATCTCGGCATCATACCGCAACTCAATCAGGCCTACCTCTCGGTATTTTCCGAGCAGGTAGGCCTGCATTTTTATGCCCGAGAACTTCTGGAATATTTATCGCCGCGCTACACGCTTACCCTGCTGAGCAACGGGTTCAAGGAGGTGCAGTACCGGAAAATCGACAACACGGGGCTGCGACCTTTTTTCGACCAGATTATACTTTCCGATGAAGTGGGTTATCTCAAACCACACCCCGGAATCTTTACCTGTGCGCTCAATCGCCTCTCGGCAACACCCTCTTCGGCCATCATGATAGGCGATAATTTCGAGGCCGATATCTGCGGAGCCGCCCGGATAGGAATGGCTCAGATATATTTCAACCCCGATAACCGCCCCTTGCCTTGCCGGCGCGAAAAGCAACGGACATCGGGCTGTGAGGAAAGCAATCCGAGGAGAGAGAGGCCGGTTGCCTGTCCCACTTATCAGGTCTCTTCTCTGGAAGAGATTATATCTATTCTCTGATTGTGTTTTTATATAAAAAGAGCGGCACGACATCTTGTGAAAGAGTCGTGCCGCTTTTTGCTTTCAGTGTCGGTAGGAGAGAGGCTTATAGTTTGCCGATGATGGAACGTCGGTTGAGTTGTTCCACCAGTTGGTCTTTATAGGAATCGGAGATGGGAATATAGGTTTTCCCGAAAACGATGCGGTTGCGCTCAATGACCTTGATCTTGTCCATCTGTACGATAAATGAGCGGTGTACCCGCACAAATTTCTGCTCCGGCAGTTGCTCTTCGAGCGATTTGAGGCTCATGAGCGACAATACTGGGTGGCTTTCGTCTTCTACATATATCTTTACATAATCTTTCAGCCCCTCTATGTAGAGTATTTTGTCAAGATCTATTTGTATCAATTTGTATTCACTCTTGACAAATATCGACTGCGGCATAGACGGCTGGGCGACCGGCGATTGGTTTTTCAGTTCGAACCACCGGCGGGCTTTTTCGCAGGCTTGCAGAAAATCGGAGTAGGAAAAGGGTTTGAGCAGGTAATCGAGTGCGTTGACGCGATAGCTGTCTACGGCATACTGTTCAAAGGCCGTAGTGAAGATGATGCGGCATCGTTCGCCGATGATGCGCGAAAATTCCAGTCCGTTGACTTCGGGCATCTGTATGTCGAGAAAGAGCAGGTCGGGTGTGTGGCCCGAGGTTATCTCGTCCATGGCTTTGATGGCGCTGGTGTATGAGCCGGTAAGTTCGAGGAAAGAGGTCTTCCCCACATAGTTTTCGAGCAGGCTCACGGCCAGTGGTTCATCGTCGATAATGGCACATTTCAGTTTCATGACCGGAGATTTATTGAGGGTGCGTCGATAATGTCAGTTCAGAACGGTATGAATATTCGTCTTCTTGAATGATAAACGTATATCGGTCCGGATATAGTATATCGAGACGTTTTTTCAGATTATCGAGGCCGATGCCCGAGCCGCTTTTGTCGTTGGTGCCTTTGGGAAAGCGACTGTTCTCAATGCGACACACGACCTGTCCAAAGTCGTCGACCGAGAGGTCAATGTGTACAAACGATGGCTGTGTATTGCTGATGCCGTGCTTAAAGGCATTCTCGATGAGCGAGATAAACAGCAATGGAGCCACTTCGACGCTGGCACAGTTTTTACTTGGTAACTTTACCGAGAGTTCGGTATTGTCGGCCAGTCGCAAGCGCATGAGTTCGACGTAGTTATGAATGAAATCTACCTCTTTCGACAGCGGTACGTACCGGGGCGTATTGTCGTAAAGAACATAGCGCATGAGTTTACTCAGCTCTATGACAGCCTGTTGTGCCTTCTCTGGCGAAAGGGCAATCAGGGAGTAGATGTTGTTGAGAGTGTTGAACAGAAAATGCGGGTTGATTTGACTTTTCAGAGTTTTCAGTTCGGCCTCTACTTTTTCACGCTCGACGGTTTCGAGTTCTTTTTCGACCGACATCCAGCGGCTGGTCATCTTCACGGCAATGCTCATGCCCACCGATAGAATGAGAGGTACCATGTCTCGGAAGAAGAATCCGAAGAATGCTTCGATGGAGCTCTCGGGAGGAGGGGGTATTCTTCGTGCGATAAAGTAATGCCTTATGGCAAAAAGAACAAACGACACACCCAGTATCAAAATAAAATTGAAGGCAAAGAAGTAGGGCATCTGTCCTCTTTTGAAGAGAAACTTGTCAATGAGCAGGGTGTAGTTGGCGTAGAAAACGATGAGCAGGGCCAGGGGTATGAGCGAGGTCCACAGGTATCGTCGGAGGTAATCGGGCGAGCTGTGGTCAGAGAACAGCAGCGGGAGCCCGAAGATGAGCCCCCAGCCGGTGATGTGTATGAAGAGAGTTACTCTCTGATGTTTTTTATCTCTGGCGTCCATGAGAAGATAGGATTATTCGTAGCGTATGGCTTCGATGGGATCGAGGTCGGCGGCCTTTTTGGCGGGATACCAGCCAAAGAATACACCGGTTACGGTACATACGGCAAACGAGAGTACCACGCTCCACGGTTGAATAAAGATGGGCCAGTGAGCCACGCTCTTGACAATCCAGCTGGCTCCGCAACCCAATACGACGCCTATGATACCGCCGGTGATGCTGATGAGTATTGCCTCGATGAGAAATTGAGCCAGAATGTCGATTCCCCTGGCCCCGACGCTCATGCGCAAGCCTATTTCGCGGGTGCGTTCGGTAACGCTGACGTACATGATGTTCATGATGCCTATACCTCCCACGATGAGCGATATGCCGGCAATGCAGGCAAGCAGGGTGGTCATCAGGTCGGTCGTGGAGTTGAGCATGGTACTGAGCTCCTGTTGTGTGCGTATGGTGAAGTCGTCTTCGTCGGTTTCTTTGAGTTTATGTTCACGGCGCAATATGGTCGATATCTCTTCCGTCGCATAGTCGGTCATGTCTTCCGAGAGGGCTGAGGCAAAGATACCTTGCAGGTAAGTCACCGCCAGCAATCTTTTCATGACGGTCGTATATGGTGCCAATACGATGTCGTCCTGGTCCTGACCCATGGAGTTGTAACCTTTTGATTTGAGAACTCCAATGACACGGAGCGGAACCTTGTTGATGCGGATAACCCTTCCTATGGGGTCGCTCCCATCGGGAAACAGGTTGTCGACTATGGTTTTCCCAATGACACATACTTTGGCCGAACTTTGTATGTCGGCTTCGGTAAACATGTTGCCATCTTCTATTTTAAGTTGGCGAATGTCGAGGTAGTCGAGACCCACTCCGCTTACTGACGACGGGTAGTTGTTATTGCCGCAGACGAGTTGCCCCGATGACGAGACGTTGGGACTGATGCCCGAGAGAAATTTTGTCTCGTTGCGCAGGGTCAGGTAGTTTTCGAGTTTGAGCGTCTGCATTTCCGAAGGATCTCGGCGTACACCTCCTCTCATATCGCCACCGGGGTGAATCATTATCATGTTCGATCCCATTTCCGATATTTGAGCCTGAATGCTTCGTTTCGAGCCCTGTCCGATGGCCAGCATGGTAATGACCGATGCCACGCCAATGATGATGCCCAACATGGTGAGAAAAGCTCGCAACTTGTTGTTGGCTAAGGCACGCAGGGCTATTTTGAAGAGATTGGTTACGTTCATAGTGGTAGAATTATTCTTCGTCGTTTTTGGGCAGGGCGGCCAAGGCCTTCTCAGCCGAGAGAATGTGGCCGTTCGGTGTATCTTCGATGACGTGGCCGTCGCGCAGACGAATGGTGCGGCTGCTGTATTGCGACAATTCGGGATTGTGTGTTACGAAGATGATGGTGCGTCCCTCGCGGTGCAACTCTTGGAAGAGAACAAGTATCTCAAAAGAGGTTCTTGTGTCGAGGTTTCCCGTGGCTTCGTCGGCGAGGATGACTGCCGGATTGTTGACCAGGGCCCGGGCTATGGCCACGCGCTGCATCTGTCCGCCCGACATCTGATTGGACTTATGTTCGAGACGGTCTCCGAGGCCTACGGCTTTCAGAGCCTCGATGGCTCTGCGTCGCCGTTCGGCAGCACTCACAGCCGAGTTGTACATCAGGGGTAGTTCGACATTTTCTACGGCTGTGGTTTTGGGCAGCAGATTGTAGTTTTGGAACACGAAGCCGATTTTGCGGTTACGCAGTATGGCGCGGGCCGGTTTGCTCATGGTGCGCACGGAGATACCATCGAGCAGATATTCGCCACTGGTAGGGGTATCGAGACAACCTAAGGTGTTGAGCAGAGTCGACTTACCAGAGCCCGATGTACCCATGATGGTGACAAACTCCCCTTCGGTGATGGTAAACGACACACCACGCAGGGCGTGTACCGTCTCTTCGCCCACTTTGAAGTCTCGCTTGATGTTTTGCAGTTCGATGACTTTTTTGCTCATAAACGCGTCCTTCTGCTTTATTTACTATTTTTTTTCTTATTGTCGTTACGCGGGCCGGGCATGAAGGGGCTTCTTTCTACCTCTCCGGTCTGTACTTCGGCTGTCGGGTCACTGCCGATAATGGCTTCTTCTACTATTTCAGTTCCTTCGTCGATACCTCCGAGAATTTCTGTCATGATACCGTTGCTGATGCCTAGTTGTACGGGGTGGGCGGTGAAGGTATTGCCTTCGCGGGTCCACAATTTGGCCTCTCCTTCACAGTCGACGACGATATCAGTTCTCTCGATGAGCGGATATTCGGGGGTGAAGCGCAGGGCACGGGAGGGAACACTCAATACATTTTGTTTGTCGAGAATATAGATGGTGACGTTGGCTGTGAGCCGTGGTTTGAGTTTGAGGTCGGGATTGGGAGCCGAGATGACAACTTCGTAGGTAACGACGCTTTCATCGGTAGTCTCAGACGAACTGTTGGTGCTGCCCAGTCGTATCTGGGTTACCCTCCCTTCGAAGATGTCGTTGGGATAGGCATCGACGGTGAAGTTTACCCGTTGACCTTCGGCTACGCCACCTATGTCGGCTTCATCGACATCGGCCACGACCTGCATCTGGGTAAGGTCGGCAGCAATATTGAAGAGGGTAGGAGTTTCAAATCCAGAAGCTACGGTCTGACCTTCTTCTACATCACGGCTGATGACGATACCGTCGATTGGCGAGGTGATGATGGCGTAGGAGAGATTGCGTTGAGCCTTGGCCAGTGCGGCCTTGCTGCTGTCGAGTGCACTTTTGGCTTTAAGATAGTTATACTCCGAGTCGTCGTATTCCTGTTCGCTGATGAGGTTCTGCTCATAGAGACCCTTGTTGCGTTCGAAGTTCTTTTTCTGGTATTCATATTCGGCCAGGTTGCCGTCGTAGGTGGCTTGGGCCGAGGCCAGTTCGCTTTCGAGGGTCACCTTATCCATCTCGGCGATGAGTTGACCTTCTTTTACGACCGAGTTGTAGTCGACATAAATTTTATCGATGATACCCGATACTTGGGTTCCTACTTCGACCTCGGTTACAGGCTCAATAGTGCCGGTAGCGGTTACCGAGTTGGAGATGTCGCTGCGTCCCACGGTAGCAGTGGCGTAGGAAAGCTTGCTGCTGCTGCCCGAGCCGCCAAAGAGAAATTTGGCTCCAACGGCAACAACGACGATCACAATGAGAGTGATGATGATTTTCCGTTTCATATTGATGTGAGATTATATATTTCGATTATAGGGTGATGGGCTTGTTTTGGTAGATATTGAGCAGCAGGCGGTTGAGTATGGCCATATACTTGGCTTGCAATACTTGCTGTTGGGCCGAGAGAAGGTTGTTCTTTTCGGTGAGCAGTTCGAGCGTATTGGCCATGCCTCGGTTGAATTTTTCCTGTATGAGGTCGTAGCTGGCCTGGGCGGCTACGACCTGTTCCTGGGCCGAGACATATTGTTCCTGGGCGGCTTTCACTTCGAGGCAGAGATTCTCGATGTCGCTGAGGAGAGTTTTCTTGGCGTTCAGCAGGTCAAGTTCGGCCGTAGTTGCGGCAATACGGGCTTTTGATACAGCCGAGCGTGTATCTCGGTTGCTGTATATGGGAATGGATAGCGAAAGACCTATCGATTCGCTGAGTTTATTTTTCATCTGGCTGCCTGTTCTTCCTTCGCTGGTCGATAGATGGCCGGTGCTGACGCCTGCCGAGAGAGAAAGGCTGGGGTAGTATCCGGCTTGTGCGCTTTTGATGTCGAGTTTTGCGGCGCTGATGTTGAGTTCGTTGTATTTGATGTTGGGCAGACACAGCAGCGCTGTTTGGTAGATTTCGTTTTGTGTGGCGATGGGCGTGAGGACATCGGTGTCGTCAAGGTCGGGGGTGAGAATATTTATGCTCTCGTCAATGCCTAATTCGAGCAGTTGTTTGAGGGTGAGGATATTCTGGTCTAATGTGTTCTGGGATACTACCAGTTGGTATTTGTCGCTACTGTATTGCGATACGAGTTGGGCATAGTCGCTTTCCGAGAGGGTACCAGCATTTTTCAACTTTTCACCTCGTTCGCATTGAGCTTTTGACACTTCAACCGTATTTTCATTGATTCGTACCGATTCCTGGGCATAGAGTATTTGCAGGTATCCGGTTACAATAGCCGACTCGATATTGTCGAATGTCTCTTCGAGGGTTGCATTTTGCATCTCTTCGGCGATTTTGCTCGACTTTATCTGGTTGAGCAGTTTGCCTCCGTTGAAGAGCGTGAGTGAACTGCGCAGATTGTAGCTGCCCGAAATCTGGTTCTTGTCACTTCCGCTGTTTCCGGTGATGATGTAGTTGTCGAGGTCGTTGCTGTTCGTCTCTTGGAAGGGGGTATTGTTGTATTGATAGCTGACCCCGGCCGACAGGGAGGGAAACAACTTGGCTTTGGCATTTTTGGTGTCAATTTGGCTGCTTTCAAGAGTTAGTCGGCTCTTTTTGAGGTCGATGTTTTGTTGATAGGCATATTGCAGGCAGGCTTCGAGACTCCAGGTTTTCGGTTTCTCCTGGGCAATGAGGGTCATCGTCGACAAGGCAAGACAACCGGCCAGTGTGAATAGACATTGATGTTTCATAGAATTTGCTGCTAAATGATGAGGCAAAGATAGGATGCCGGATTCATATATTTATAATAAAATGTAAGGAAGTCTTTTTTTTATCGACGAATATCTGTTTTTTCTCGGTAAAGGTTAAAACGACAAAAACCGCCTTTTAAAGGGCGGTTTTTGGAATAGATATTGGCTTGTTTTATATAAAAAGCAGTATAAGCAACTGTGCGGTGAGCACCCTTAGGAACATGGTGAGAGGATACACGGTAGAATAGGCTACGGCCGGTGCATCGTTGCCCGATACCTTGTTGGCATAGGCCAATGCAGGGGGGTCGGTCATACTGCCCGAGAGCAGACCCATGATGGTGAAGTAGTTGAGCTTGTAACGCCAGCGGCCTATGATACCGATAACTATCATGGGGATAAACGTGATAAGGAATCCCCACAGTACCCACAGCAGGCCATCTCCGGTGAAAACCGTCTTGACAAAGTCGCCTCCGGCTTCTATACCTACGCTGGCCAGGAAGAGGCAGATGCCTATTTCTCTCAGCATGAGGCTGGCACTGGTCGAGGTGTAGGTGACGAGTTTCATCTTGTGACCGAAGCGACCGATGAGAATAGCCACGACGAGGGGACCGCCTGCCAAACCAAGTTTCATCGACGATGACATTCCGGGTATTGACAAGGGGATACTTCCCAACAATATACCGAGGAATATACCTACGAAGATGGTAATCATATTAGGCTCGTTGAGACGCTTCATCGAGTTTCCGAGTCGGGAGGCAAGACGGGCGATGTCTTCCTGACGTCCCACGACGGTGAGACGGTCGCCCATTTGCAGTTCCAGGTTGGGCGTGACGAGAAGGTCTACGCCGGCACGGTTCAGTCGAGTGGCATTCAGTCGGTAACCCATGCGCAGGCGCAGAGAGCCGATGGTGCGTCCATTATATTCGGGCTTGGTAACAACAATGCGGCGTGAAACGATGGGCGAGGGAATAGCTTCCCAGTCCATCTCCACTATCGGGCCGATGAAGGCTTTCATGGCGTCTTCGTCTTCTTCCGAGAGAACGATGAGCAGCAAGTCTCCTTCTCCGATAACCGTGTTGTCGTCAGGAATGATTACTTCTCCGTTTTTCTGTACCCGTGATACGACAAAGTTGCGATCTATCAAGACAGCCAGTTTCTCGAGAGTACGGCCCACAATCAGAGGATTTTCGACCTTGTAGGTAAGAATGTGTGGAACCAGCGTACTGGCCTCTTTTTCGGCTTCAAGGCGTTTGGTCTCGTTCTCGTTGTTGATGCGGAAAAAATAACGGATGAGAATCATCGACAGGATAATGCCTATTACACCGAGTGGATATGCTGCTGCATAGCCCGAAGCGATTTCGGGTACTTCGGCAAGTTTTCCATCGAAGTGCAATTGCGAAAGTGTTTGCTGGGCGGCACCGAGACCCGGTGTGTTGGTTACGGCTCCTGATAAGATACCTACCAATTGTGGCATTGATATCCGGTCACTGGCAATGGCATAAATGACGCAAACAACCACGATATTCAGTATGACGACTCCCAAGGCCAGCATATTGAGTTGCATGCCGCCTCGCTTGAACGAGGAGAAGAATCCCGGTCCCACTTGCAGACCTATGGAGTAAACGAAGAGTATCAAGCCAAATTCTTTGGTAAAATGTAAGATGCTTTGTTCGGCCGTGAAGCCAAAGTGGGCGACAAACAGCCCGACGAACAGCACAAATGTCACACCCAACGATACTCCGAAAATCTTTAATTTGCCTAAGTACACGCCTAAGGCTATGACAAATGCATAGAGAATGACGGTATGGGCTACAGAGTTGGTGGCAAACAGTAGATTATGAATCCAATCCATTGTTGTTAATTGTTTGTTTTTAAGTTGCTTGTAAAATAAAAAAACAGAAACGCTCCTTTTTTGTTCCTCAACCGAGCCAAAAAAGGAGAGTTGCATTTTTATTTTCGGCGCAAAGGTAGTTTTTTATCTTTATTTTACAAAGATTGAATGTGTGTATT
>CAJLYN010000038.1 GCA_905210875.1 uncultured Bacteroides sp.
AGATAGCCTGATCGAAAATTACATAACCAGTCTCTCTCACCTGGGCCGGTGCGGCATAACAACCGTCTGCTACAACTTCATGCCGGTAATCGACTGGATACGCACCGACCTGCATCACCCCTGTGCCGACGGTACGACGTCGCTTTACTTCGACCAGGTGCGCTTTGCCTATTTCGACATATACATTCTCAAACGGCCTCAGGCCGAGAATGATTATTCCGACGAAACACTGGTACAAGTACACGCACTCGACAAGACCATTACCGAGAGAGAAAAAGACGAACTTATCGATACCATCATCGTCAAGACACAAGGTTTTGTCAACGGCAACTTCAAGGAGGGCGATAAAAATCCGGTAGAATTGTTCCGCCGCCTGCTATCGCTTTACAAGGGTATCGACCGCGCCGCTCTGCGTGAAAATATGCGGTATTTCCTCTCGGCCATCATGCCCGTGTGCGAAACATTCGGCATCAATATGTGCGTTCACCCCGACGACCCGCCATTCCAGGTGCTGGGACTCCCCCGCATTGTAACCGACGCCGACGACATAGCATGGATTCTGAATGCTGTCGACAACCGCCACAACGGGCTCACCTTCTGTGCCGGCTCGCTGAGTGCCGGTGAGCAGAACGATACAAGAGATCTGGCCCGACAGTTTGCCGGGCGCACCCATTTTGTGCATCTGCGCAGCACCGAGGCACTGCCCGGCGGCAACTTTATCGAGAGCTCGCACCTGTCGGGACGCGGCCACCTTATCGACCTTATCCGCATTTTCGAGAAAGAAAATCCCCGTCTACCCATGCGTGTCGACCACGGACGCACCATGCTTGGCGACGAGTCAATGGGCTACAATCCGGGATACTCTTTCCACGGGCGCATGATGGCCCTGGCACAAGTCGACGGCATGATGGCTGTCGTGAAAGATGAATTACAAAACAAACTCCTCTAATAACATGAAGCGAACACCTTTCATCACCTCACTCCTCTTCGCACTATGTCTGATGCTCCCCTCGCCAGCCGAGGGCGGCATACGAGAAAAGTACAACTTCAACCTGCAATGGCTTCTGCACGTCGGCGACATGCCGGGCGGCGAAAAGCCCAAACTCTCCGATAAAGGGTGGGAATCCATATCTCTACCCCAGGCCTTCAACGAAGACGAGGCCTTCAAAGTACCCATCAAGGAGCTCACCGATACCGTCGTATGGTACCGCAAGCATTTCAGACTCCCCTCTTCGGCCAAGGGGAAAAAGGTATTCATCGAATTCGAAGGGGTGCGTCAGGGCGCCGACTTCTATCTCAACGGGCAGCATCTCGGTCTGCACGAGAACGGCATCACCGCCGTAGGCTTCGACCTCACGCCCTACATCAATTACAGGGGCGACAACGTCATCGCCGTGCGGGTCGACAACGACTGGCGCTACAAAGAGCGTTCGACGGGCAGTACCTACCAATGGAACGACCAGAACTTCAACGCCAACTACGGAGGTATTCCCAAAAACGTGTGGCTGCATATCACCGACAAACTCTACCAGACACTCCCCCTGTACAGTAACCTTGGCACGACCGGCGTATATATCTATGCCACTGACATTCGGGTCAAAAGCCGCCGTGCCACCCTGCATGCCGAGTCGCAGATACGCAACGAATACAACCGCACGATGAATGTCGATTATGAAGTGAAGGTATACGACATCGAGGGAAAAGAGGTAAGTTCGTTCACCGGCAAGCCGCAGACCGTAAAATCCAAGGAGACCATCACTCTCACGGCCTCGGCCACACTCGACGACATACACCTGTGGAGCTGGGGATATGGCTACCTCTACCGGGTGGCCACCCGATTGCTGGTCGATGGGAAAGTAGTCGATGAGGTGATGACGACGACCGGATTCCGCAAGACCCGTTTCGGAAACGGCAAGGTATGGCTCAACGACCGAGTAATCCAGTTCAAGGGCTATGCCCAGCGCACCAGCAACGAATGGCCCGGTGTGGGCATGTCGGTCCCGCCATGGCTGAGCGACTACTCCAACGGGCTCATGGTCGAAAGCAATGCCAACCTCGTGCGATGGATGCACATCGCCCCCTGGAAACAAGATGTCGAGTCGTGCGACAGAATGGGACTCATGCAGATGTTCCCTGCCGGTGATGCCGAAAAAGATGTCGAAGGCCGCCGCTGGGAGCATCGCAAAGAGGTGATGCGCGACGCCATTATCTACAACCGCAACAATCCGAGTGTCATCTTCTACGAATGTGGAAACAAGGCCATCAGCCGTGAGCACATGCTCGAAATGATTGCCATTCGCGACCAGTATGACCCTCATGGCGGACGGGCCATCGGTTCGCGCGAGATGCTCGACGTGCGCGAAGCCGAATACGGCGGTGAGATGCTCTACATCAACAAAAGCGAACACCACCCCATGATACAGACCGAATATTGCCGCGACGAAGGCCTGCGCAAATACTGGGACGAATTCAGTTATCCCTATCACAAACAAGGCGACGGGCCGCTCTACAAAGGGCAAGACGCCTCGGCCTACAACCAGAACCAAGATATGCTGGCCGTGGAGTTTGTGCGCCGCTGGTACGATATGTGGCGCGAACGCCCCGGCACCGGACGCCGGGTCAACTCGGGCGGTGTGAAAATCATCTTCTCCGACACGCAGACCCACTGCCGTGGTGCCGAAAACTACCGCCGCAGCGGTGTGGTCGACGCCATGCGCATACCCAAAGACGGCTTCTATGCCCATCAGATCATGTGGGACGGCTGGGTCGATATCGAAACCTCCCGCACCCACATCATCGGCCATTGGAACTACGCTCCCGGTGTAAAGAAACCCGTATATGTTGTCTCTTCGGGCCATAAGGTAGAATTGCTCGTAAACGGACGTTCGCAGGGATTCGGCCACCAGGAGTACTGCTTCCTGCACACCTTCGACTCCATATCCTGGGAGGCCGGGACGGTCGAGGCTGTCGCCTACGACGAGAACGGACACATTGTCAGCCGTGATATATGCCGCACTGCCGGAGAACCGTCGGCTCTGCGACTCACCCTGATGCAAGGCCCGAAAGGCACATTTGCCGATGGTGCCGACGTGGCCCTGGTCGAGATAGAAGTGGTCGACAAAGAGGGCAACCGATGCCCGCTGGACAACCGCATGATAACCTTCGACCTTGAAGGCCCCGCCGAATGGCGAGGCGGCATAGCCCAAAGAGCCGACAACTACGCCTTGGCTACGGCACTGCCTGTCGAGTGTGGCGTTAACCGCGTCATGATACGCTCTACTCGTCAGGCCGGCGACGTGAAACTGACCGCCACGGCCGATGGATTACCCGCTGCCACCATCGCCTTTGCCACCCTCCCCGTGAAGGTAAGCGACGGACTGAGTACCTTCTTCCCAGCCGAGAACCTGCCCTCTCGTCTCGACCGCGGCGAGACACCCGCCACACCGTCGTATGTCGACACCAAAGTCGATGTCAAGGTAGAAAAGGTCATGGCCGGCTCCAATACCGAAAAAGCCCACCTGAGCTACGACGACAACGAACGCAGCGAGTGGAGCAACGACGGACGTCTCAGCACCGCATGGATTACCTACAAGCTCGAACGTCGTGCCGAGATCGACGACATCTGCATCAAACTCGCCGGGTGGCGTCAGCGCTCCTATCCCATAGAGGTATATGCCGGCGACAGTCTGGTGTGGAGCGGAAACACGCCCAAGAGCCTGGGATATGTACACCTCACCATCGACAAGCCGGTATGGTCGGATAAAATCACCCTACGCCTGAAAGGTGCCACCCACGATGCCGACGCATTCGGGCAGATTGTCGAGGTAGCCGAGGCACAGGCCGGAGAGCTGGACATCATCAAGGAGAAAAAAGGGAAAAACAGTTCGCTCCGCATCGTCGAAATCGAATTCCTAGAAACCCTCCACCAATAACCGGTCCATACCAAAAGAAGTAATTTCTACACAAGATGGCCTTACAAAAATAGCACTTAGAAAATATATTATCTCCCAATATTCATGTTTCAACAGAAAAATGGGATGTGAGACGTACATATATAACCATTAACTATTTACCTACAATACCGATCAAAGTGTTGTAGTCGTAAATAGTAATGGTATTGGCTTGACTATTTCTCAAGACCCCAATATAGCTCTTAACGCTATTTGGAAAGAATAAAAAAGTAATTAGGTATAAATAATAGACACAATTAAAAAATATGCAAAAACATTCTGTATATCGTCTTACCTATGCTTTAAATGAAATAGGACAACTTGTCAATGTTAATAATGTGTCTGCTGGGATTAAATGTAACTGTTTCTGTCCTGCCTGTAAAGAACCTCTAATTGCCAAAAACCAAGGGACAAAACGGTTGCACCACTTCGCTCATAAATCAGGTACAGAATGTGGTTATGCTATTGAATCAATGCTTCATATTCTTGCAAAAGAAAAAGTCCGTGAAGCTTTCTTGTCAAAATCTGAATTTTGGATAGAATTTGAGTATATATCTTACTGTACAAACTTTGAAAACTGTAAATTTATTCGTTATAGTAAATGTTGCGAAAGTAAAAAACAGAGGTTTAACATAAAGCAGTTTTATGATTCCTGCGAGCAGGAAATAGCATATGATAATATAAATCGTCGTTCCGATTTGAAGATATTTTCTTCAACACACCCTGAAAGGAGTCCAATTTATTTGGAATTTTTTGTAACTCATGCAAGTGATTTAGATAAACTACATAGTGGCAATAAGATTGTAGAAATATGCATAGAGTCAGTAAATGATATTCTACAATTGGCAGAGAATGGAATCATTGAATCCAATAGAGGCAATTATTACGATTTAGAAGAAAACTTCCAGAGTATTAGTTTTTATGGGTTCAAGAATGTGGATTATAGGAATATCCACATTAGTAACGAGATACAATTTGTTAGATATATTTTATACCCGTCAGGAAAAACGCAATGTTTCCAAGATGTATGCAACTGCAAAAGATTAGCAAAATCTAAGACTTCATCTTTGCTTGAAATATGCATTCATACCCCTGATTCATTCGCTTTGTATGAACAAGTCAGATATATCGGTTACCTAAAGTTTAAGATACCTAATTGTATATTATGTAAGAACTACGTTGACAGTTATAACGGCACAGGAAAAATCTGCCGCTTATATAAGCATTTACAAATACCTTTATATGAAGATTTCGACACAGCTCGAGCAAAGACATGCCATTATTTTGCAATAGACCAAAAAGAGATGCAATCAGCATTGAAAAATGGTCTGAAAGAATACCAATACGATATTTTTCATAAATAAAGGATATATGCGCTCAGCTAAATACTCCACATATCTATGATTAAAGAATTAAAGTATGACCGATATAAAAAATTACATTTCTATATTTTTCTCCTTTTATGTTAGTATATTGAGCCATTCAACATATGTAAAAACAATTAATTCTTAAATTCTAAATCTATACTTACATCAAGTAACAATTATAAATTCAATTGATCTTTTCGTCGGATATTCGATAGATTTTGCGTAAACTTGTACACGTAAATTTCACGCAACGGGTATGACACCTTTCTTAAAGCAAGTCGCCGAAACATTCTATGCTACCTACCGCGAAGAGATTCAGGAGATAGCCTTTGTATTTCCCAATCGACGGGCCGGTATCTTTTTCAAAAAATATCTCGCCGAGATTATCGACGGGCCTCTCTTCTCTCCGACCGTTACTACGGTTACCGACCTATTTACCCAACTTTCGGCGTTGCAACCGGCCGACCACATCTATCTGCTGTTCACCCTCTACCGGCACTACGCCGAACTCTATCCGCAGAAAGAAAGTTTCGACGAATTTGTCCCGCTGGGTGAAACGCTTCTCAACGACTTCGACGATGTAGACAAGTATATGGCCGACGCCCGGCAACTGTTT
Organism: uncultured Bacteroides sp.; assembly: GCA_905210875.1. Classification (GTDB taxonomy): domain Bacteria; phylum Bacteroidota; class Bacteroidia; order Bacteroidales; family UBA11471; genus Caccoplasma. Next base: position 5,934 of record CAJLYN010000038.1, read on the forward strand.
ACCAACATTCACGACCTCAAAGAGATTGATGCCCACTTCGGCAGTCCGCTCACCGAGGAGCAGGTAGCCTACATTCGCCGCTTCTGGAAAAACTTCATGCCCATAGGCGAAAGCGACAACAAGAGCCATTTTGTCTCGTTGTGGTCAATACTGTACGACCTCTACGAGCGCTTCCGCCAAGACTTGCGAAACGACGGACTGGGTTACGAGGGTATGATATTCCGCGAAGTTGCCGAGCAAGCCGGAAGCGGTACCATAAAATTGCCCTACCGACGCATCGTTTTTGTCGGGCTCAATGTCTTGAACCGGGCCGAAGAACAGCTGATGAACGCGTTGAAAAAAAGCGGCATGGCCGATTTCTACTGGGACGACAAAGCCCCTACGCTGCAAGATGAATACAACCGGGCCGCCTACTTTCTACGGCCCAATGCCAAAGCCTTTCCATCGCAACTGTCTCTCGCCGAAGATAAGGCCGAGCCCACCTTCCCCCGAATTGAACTCATGGGTATTCCCTCGGCCGTGGGGCAGGCCAAGCAGTGCGAAATCATATTGCGGGAACTGCTGAAACGCCAGGCCATACCCTCGCCCGAGAAAGCGCTGAACACGGCCATCGTCCTGCCCGACGAGCATCTGCTCCTGCCAATACTCTATGCCATACCCGAGGAGATAAATCCCATCAACATCACCATGGGGTATACGCTGGCCAATACTACCGTGGCCGGACTGATAGACATACTCTTCGACCTGCAAAAGCACATACGGCCCGGCGGAGAGTGCCCCCTCTTCTACCACCGCAACGTGCTCGCGCTGTTGAGCAACCGTTACCTGCAACTGTCGGGGCAAGACGAGGTGAACCGGCTGGCCAGCGACATTCGCAAGCACAACAAGGTATTTGTCTCGCAAGAAGAACTGGGGGTAACCCCGCTGCTGAAACATATCTTTGCCGATCTGAAAAATGCCGACGAGGCGTGCGAATACCTGCTCTCGCTGCTGGTCATGCTCCAAAGCGAACTCGACGATGCCGACGAGAAGGCCGAGAATGGCCCCAACAACCTCTCGGTCATAGCTCTCGAACGCGAATTCATATACCACTATTATCTGGCCGTAAACCGGCTGAAAGGCATCATGCAGGAAAACGGCATCGAAATGAATGTCGCCACATTTTTCAAACTGCTGAAAAAACTTACTGCCGGCATCGCCATTCCTTTTGAGGGTGAGCCCCTGTCGGGCCTCCAAATCATGGGCGTACTCGAAACCCGCGCACTCGACTTCGAAAATGTCATCATACTCTCGATGAACGAAGGCATTTTCCCGGTCAAAAAAGTGGCCCCGTCGCTCATACCCTACAACCTGCGCAAGGGCTTCGACCTGTCGACCACGGAACACCAGGACAGCATATATGCCTACTACTTCTACCGGCTGATAAACCGGGCAAAAAACGTGTACCTTCTCTACGATACCCGCACCGAAGATATGGCCAGCGGCGAGGTGAGCCGCTATGTCTACCAACTGAAATACCACTACCGTCTCCCCATAAACGAGCATATCGTGGGCTACCCCGTCATGGCCCGGAAGAGCCGTGCCATCACCGTGCCCAAAGACGAGTATGTACAGTCGCAACTCCGTCGCTATTTCAAGGGAGGCGACCGACACCTGTCGGCCAGCGCCATCAACACCTACATCAACTGTCCGTTGCAGTTCTACCTGAGCTATGTCGAGAATTTCCAGGAAAGCGACGAAGTCGAAGAAGGTATCGATGCCGGAGTCTTCGGCAGTATCTATCACGGTGTGATGCAGCGCATCTACGACCGCATGACCGGAGTGGTCATACAGGCCGAGGCACTCAAAGCCGCTGAGCGCGACGACAAGCTCATCACCACCTTCATCGAAGAGGCTTTTGCCGAGAACTACTTCAAGACCAAGCAGCCGAAACCGCTCACCGGGCAGAACTATCTCGTGGGCGAGGTCATACGCAAGTATGTAAAAAAGACCCTCGCCGTAGACCGCGCATTCACCCCCTTTACCTACCTCACCTCCGAACGGCTCATAAAGCGCGTACACCCGCTCGGCGACGGCAGGGAGATACAGTTGAAAGGGTTTATCGACCGCATCGACTCCACGGCTGGCAAGATGCGCATCGTCGACTACAAGACGGGAAAAGACAAAACCGACTTCAAAAGTATCGAAGAGCTGTTTGACAAGGAGAAGAAAGAGCGGCGCAAAGCCATCATGCAGGTGTGCATGTATGCCATGATGGTTACCGATGAAGACAGGCCCGAGACGGCTATCATGCCGGCCATTTATCAGGTGCAGGAACTCTTCTCGGCGTCGACATTCGACCCCGGCATCAAAATGGGGTATTCGCCGCTCGACGACTACGCCACAATCGACCAGCCGTTCCGCCAGGCATTCAACGCCTGCCTGCAAGAGATATTCGACCCTGACACACCGTTCACCCAATCGGTGCGCATGGGCGACGACGGCCCCTGCGCCTATTGCCCGTTTGCCGCCATCTGCCAGCAGTCGACCACATAAAAACGGTATTTATCGATTCCCGTTTTCCTGCTTGCGGTATTCCATTGGCGACAGATGCATATATTTCTTAAAGAACTTGCAGAACGACGATTGGTCGGCAAACGAAAGCTGCTCGGCAATCTGCTGTACCGAGAGCTGGTCATCATCGAGATACTTTATCGCCGTGTGTAAAATCTCTTCACAGATTGCCGTGTGAGGAGTTTTTCCATATACCCCTTTGACAATGCGGGTAAGATGCTTGACCGATATACACAACTTATCGGCATAAAACATTGTATTATGCTCACAATGTGCATATTGTTGCACAAGTTTCATAAATTCCATCGTCAGGAACTCCTGCTTGCTCACCACATAACGTTGCATCTCCTCTTTCTCACGTGTATACAGAATGTTACCCAATTCGCACATGAAACAAAGGAAATAATAATACACAAGCTCTACCCGGTAACAATGGCGCAAGTTGGCCAGTGTCCCGGACAGCAAAGAGAGCCCCTGCTCCACCACTTTACATTCTTCGGGAGTAAACGACATCACGGGAGAGTGCATCGTCTTCATCAGGTGGTCTTCGGGTTCCAGTCGTTTGTTTTTCAGACACTCTCTGGCAAATTCATAATTAATCAACAGACAATGTGCAACCAGGTCGCGACTCAGGTCAACCAGCGTAACAGGCAACCTTTCCAACAACGCGTCGACAAACGAACCGCTTTTTATCTCCTGCAACGCACCACCAATCTGCAACAGCAAACTTCCCCGACTCACCAGGATAAACATTCGGCATCCCTCAATCTGACAATTCTTCAACCGGGCCAGGTCGACGGCCGACAATAACAACAATCTGTCGGGCAAAAATTGCGACGGCGAAAACATCGGGAACAATTCCTTTATGTCCATCTTTTTTCTGAATTTGCAAGCAAAGATAAAACTACCATGTCTTAAATGAACAATATGATGCGAAAAATAGACATATTGTTTCATAAATAAAACTAATGGTGAGCAATATGGACAAATGTATGTGCCTTTTATACAAATTGACTTCATCTCATTGTTTCTACTTTCGCCACAGATATTAATTAAATTAAGAAAAATGAGACTCAAAAACAGTATTGCACTCGGACTTTTTCTCGCTTTGGTATGTCCGGCCTGCAAACAAAACAGAAACGTACAACAAGGAGCGGGTAACGACTATCCGCTGTTGACACTGACACGTGAAGACCGAAAGCTGTCGGTCAAATATTCGGCTGTCATTGAAGGTAAGCAAGACGTGGAAATACGGCCGCAAGTATCGGGCTTCATTACCGATGTACGGGTAAAAGAAGGTGCGTATGTAAACAAAGGCGACATTCTCTTTGTCATCGATCAGGTTCCCTATCAGGCTGCGTTACAGAAAGCCGAAGCCAACCTGGCCATCGCACGGCAGACATTGGAAGGGAAACAACTGCTACACGACGAAAAAGTCGTTTCAGACTTTGAACTGCGTACCGCCGAAAACAATTACCGAACGGCCTGCGCCTCATTATTACAAGCTCAGGCCGAAAAACGAGACGCCGAAAACAACCTCTCATATACCGAAGTGCGAAGTCCGGTAAACGGGTATGCAGGTATGACCAATTTCCGTGTCGGTGCCCTGGTAAGTTCGTCGATGAGTGATCCGCTCATTCGGGTATCAGACAATTCCCAGATGTATGTCTACTTCTCCATGTCGGAGAAACAGATACTTTCCTTGACCGCCCGATATGGCTCTCTGGACAAAGCCCTGGAAGCTTTTCCTGCCATATCGTTGGAGCTGAACGACGGATCGACCTACGAACGTGAAGGGAAAATCGATGTCATAAGTGGCATCATAGACAAAACGACAGGCAGTGTGAGTCTGCGCGCCGTATTTGACAACCCCGACCGTCGGTTGTTGAGCGGGGGTGCAGCCAACGTAATCATACCTTACGACAAGACCGATTGTCTCGTTATTCCGCAGGGTGGTACCTACGAGATTCAAGACCGCATCTTTGCCTATAAAGTGGTAGACGGGAAAGCGGTATCCACCCCCATAGAAGTTTTCAGCATCAACAATGGGACCGAATACATTGTCGAAAATGGCTTGCAAGAAGGCGATGTCATTGTGTCAGAAGGTGCCGGTTTACTCAAAGACGGGACCATAGTGGCTACCGTAAAAGAATAGGAGGAACGACTTATGAAACTGCAATATTTCATCGACAGACCGATATTATCGATTGTCATTTCGGTCGTCATACTTGTAGCCGGATTAATCGGACTGAATGCCCTGCCGGTAGAACAGTATCCCGACATCGCTCCACCTACTATTCGTGTCTCGGCCACATACAGCGGTGCCAATGCCGAAACGGTCCAGAAAAGTGTTATCGTCCCTCTTGAAGAGGCCATCAACGGCGTTGAAAACATGACCTACATGACCTCGACCGCCAGCAACACGGGTAGCGCCGAAATTACTGTCTATTTCAAGCAAGGCAGCGACCCCGATATGGCAGCCGGCAACGTTCAGAACAAGGTATCGACAGCCACCTCTCTCCTACCGGCCGAAGTTACAAAAGTGGGCGTTACGACGATGAAACGGCAAAGTAGCATGCTGAAAATATTCGGACTTTACAGCCCGAACGGCACTTACGACGAGACCTTTCTCACCAACTATCTCAACATCAATATCAAACCTCAGATTCAACGCATCTCGGGTGTGGGCGAGGTCAACGTCATGGGAGGAGACTACGCCATGCGCATCTGGCTCAAACCCGATGTCATGGCTCAATATGAGCTGGAACCCGGCGACATAGAGACAGCACTCTCCCATCAAAACATTGAAGCCTCGACAGGCTCTATCGGAGAAGACTCCAAAAACGTCTATCAATACACGTTGAAATACCGTGGACGGCTGGAAACCGAAGAAGAATTTGAAGAAATCGTCATCAAAGCCTACGACGACGGACGTGTTCTGAAACTGAAAGATATTGCCACCGTAGAACTGGGCTCCCAAAGCTACACCTATACCGGCAGCATAAACGGCCGACCGGGAACCACATGTATGATAAATCAGACGGCAGGGACCAACGCCAACGAAATCATTACCGAAATCGACAAATACCTCAGCGAGTTGAAAGAGACCCTCCCCAAAGACATGGAAATTGCCGAACTGATGAGTACCAAAGATTTTCTCGATGCTTCCATAAATGAAGTCATCAAGACTCTGCTCGAAGCAATATTCCTTGTCGTACTGGTCGTCTACTTCTTTTTGCAGAATCCTCGGTCGACGCTGATTCCCACCATAAGCATATTTGTCTCTCTGATAGGAACCTTTCCCTTTTTGTATATGGCAGGGTTCAGTATCAATCTCTTGACCCTCTTTGCACTTGTGCTGGCCATCGGAACCATCGTCGATGATGCCATTATTGTGGTAGAAGCCGTTCAGGTGCGATTCGACGAAGGCTACCAGTCGCCCTACAAAGCCTCTATAAGTGCCATGAGTGGCATCTCTTCGGCCATTGTTACGTCGACACTTGTATTTATGGCCGTATTCGTCCCGGTGTCGTTCATGGGTGGGACTTCGGGAGTTTTCTACACCCAGTTCGGCATTACCATGTCCGTAGCCGTCGGCATCTCGGCCATCAATGCTCTTACGCTCTCACCTGCCCTTTGTGCCTTGATACTTCGGCCGAACGAGATTCTGGTCGATGGGAAGAAACCCGAATTTTCTACACGGTTCAGATTGGCATTCGATTCAGCATTCAAGCGTATCGTATTAAAATATAAAAGTGGTGCCAAATTCTTCATCAAGCGGAAATGGTTGGCCTGGGATGCCTTTGCCATCGCTGTTGCAGGGCTGTTTTACTTGATGAATACGACCAAAACCAGTCTAGTACCATCGGAAGATACCGGATCTATCTTTATCAGTCTGGATGCAGCAGCCGGGAACACTTTGGCCGAAACATCTGAAATTATGGATCAAGTAGTGAAAGAATTACAAGAAATTCCGCAAATCGATAATTCCAGCATGGTGGCCGGATTCGGTATGGGTTCGGGCAACGGGTCTTCACACGGTATGTTTATCATCAAATTGAAACATTGGGACGAACGGCAAGACGAGAAAAGTAGTGTTGATGCTATTTCGGCCGAAATTTACCGAAGGACTTCTCACATCAAGAATGCCAACATATTCGTTTTCTCTCCACCTATGATTGCCGGCTACGGTACAGGAAACAGTTTTGAGCTTTACCTGCAAGACCGTTCGGGAAAAGGTATTGACGCATTAAGTCAAGTAACGAATCATTTTTTAGAAGAATTAAACAAACGTCCCGAGGTGCAAATGGCCTATACGTCGTTCAGTGCAAAATTCCCGCAATACCGGGTTGATGTCGACGAAGCACAATGCCAGCGGGCCGGAATAACTACGGAAAGTGTTCTCGATGTGCTTTCGGGCTATTTGGGCAGCATCTACGCCTCAAACTTCAACCGTTTTACCAAACTTTACAGAGTAATTATCCAGGCTCCGTCGGAAAGTCGCGAGAACATACAATCGTTGGACAACATCTACATCAAGACCAGTGGCGGAATGGCACCCATCAGCCAGTTTGTCAAACTGACAAAAACATACGGAGCCGAATTATTAACGAGATTCAACATGTTCTCGTCTATCAACGTAATGGGTATGCCGGCCGACGGTTACAGCTCGGGCGATATTATCAACGCCGTAAAAGAAGTTGCCGCCGAAACGCTCCCGACCGGATACGGATATGAGTTCTCGGGTATGACCCGTGAAGAAGAAGAGATGGCCGAATCGCACGACACGATTATCATTTACGGCGTATGTATCCTATTTATTTACCTGATACTTTGTGCCTTGTACGAGAGTCTCTTTATTCCTATGGCCGTGATTCTCTCTGTTCCTTTCGGACTTATGGGAAGTTTCTTGTTTGCCCGTATGTGGGGTATTGAAAATAATATCTACCTGCAGACAGGTCTTATCATGCTCATCGGGTTACTCTCTAAAACCGCCATATTGCTGACAGAGTATGCCACCGAACGCCGCAAGGAGGGTATGTCGCTGATACA
>CAJLYN010000039.1 GCA_905210875.1 uncultured Bacteroides sp.
CCGCCAGCGTCGTGTCGAGCGACAGGGCATAGCGCAACAGATCGAACGCCTCGGCGTGCTGTCCCGACCCTTTGCATCGCATCGCCTCGTAATAGGCATAGCGGGCCTTGTTTTCGTCGCGGAGCGTTTGCCCGGCGCCGCTTTCGGCCGCCGGCAAGAGTGTGGGGGCGAGAAGCGCCCACGCCATAAAAACGCGACAGACAAATCGTTTCATATTCATCATTACAATCGCTGCTTGTCGTTATACACCGGTGTGACCGAAACCTCCGGCACCCCGTTCGCTCTCGGCCAGGACATCGACCTCGTTCCAGTCGACACGGCTGTGGGGAGCCACCACCATCTGACAGATGCGTTCACCGTCGGCTATCGTAAAGTCCTGCTCGGAGAGATTGATGAGTATCACCCCTATCTCGCCCCGATAATCGGCATCTATCGTACCGGGTGTATTCAGCAGGGTGATGCCTTTTTTCAAGGCCAGCCCGCTGCGGGGACGCAACTGGGCCTCGTATCCGACGGGAAGCTCAATGAAAAGGCCCGTCGGTACCAGCACGCGCTGCATGGGTTTAAGTACGATGGGTGCGTCGAGATTGGCCCGAATATCCATACCGGCCGACTGCGGCGTTTCATATGCGGGAAGAGGATGTTTGGAACGGTTTATGATTTTTACGGTTGTCTTCATAAAAAAATCGAGTCGAAACATAATATCGGCGAAAATAACGAAAAGCGACGAGATTAGCCGTCATTTTTTTTATTTTTTACCTGCGCGAAGCAACTTTCTCACAAAATTAGGGCGATACGGCAACTTTTTTTATCTTTGCCTTCCATCTCACGAAGGAGAATATTTATGAACGAACATATCATGAGCTGGGAGCGGCTGTTGTCGTCGAAACGGTTCGGACTGGAACGCTACCACGACGCCCACCAGCACACGCGCACCGATTTCCAGCGCGACTACGACCGACTGGTCTTTTCATCACCGTTCCGACGGTTGCAGAACAAGACGCAGGTATTCCCGCTCCCGGGCAGCATATTTGTACACAACCGCCTCACCCACAGCCTCGAAGTATCGTGCGTGGGCCGCTCGCTGGGCAATAACATATCGGCAGCTCTCGCCGAGAAATACCACGGCGAACCGTGGGTCGACAAGTTCAACGGCATCGGGGCCATCGTTGCCGCGGCCTGCCTGGCCCATGACCTGGGCAATCCGCCGTTCGGCCACTCGGGCGAGAAAGCCATTGCCACCTACTTCTCGGAAGGGAACGGACTGGGCTTGAAAACGGCGCTCGCCCTCGAAGACGACCAGTGGAAAGACCTCACCCATTTCGAGGGGAATGCCAACGCCTTCCGCCTGCTGACCCACCAGTTCAAAGGGCGCCGCGAAGGCGGGTTTGTCATGACCTACTCGACGCTGGCTTCGATTGTGAAATATCCCTACGAGTCGACCTTGGCCGGCGAAAAAGGGAAGTTGGGATTCTTTACTTCGGAACGCAACGACTTCGTACGCATTGCCGACGAACTGGGCATGCTGCGTATTCCCGACAGCGGAGTGCGCTACTGCCGCCACCCGCTGGTCTACCTGGTCGAGGCGGCCGACGACATCTGCTACCAGATTATGGACATAGAAGATGCCCACAAACTGAAAATCCTTACCACCGATGTTGTTGAAAAACTCTTCCTTAACTTTTTCACCGGCGAGCGTCGTCAAAAAATTGAAAATACCCTGAACATCGTCTCCGACCTCAACGAGCAAATCGCCTACCTGCGCTCCTGCGTCATCGGCAAGCTGGTCGACGAATGTTCGCGTGTTTTTGTCGCCCTCGACGATGAGTTGTTGCGCGGCGAACTCAAAGGCTGCCTCATCGAACAGATAAGTGAAGTACCTCGTAACGCCTATAAAGCATGCTCGGAAGTGGCCTACCGCTACATCTACAAAGCCTCCGACGTACTCGACATCGAGCTGGCCGGTAACCGCATTATCACCATGCTGCTCGACAAGCTCATCGACGCCGTGCTTCACCCCGAGAAAGCCTACTCGCAACTGCTGCTCAACAAAGTGCCCGAACAATACGAAATGCAGAGCGACAACACCTTCACCCGCGTACAGGCCGTCATCGACTATATTTCGGGCATGACCGACGTCTACGCACTCGACCTCTATCGAAAAATCAACGGCATGAGCCTTCCGGCCCTGTAAAAAAACATCTGAATATGAGTATCCGAAAAATATCCCTGCTGCTGTTTACGCTGATTCTCACGCTTTCGTTCGGCACGGCACAAGCCGCCGAATACACCGTAGAGAGTGTTCCCCATGTGCAAAAGGCCGACGCCAGGCGGTTCGTATCCAACCCCGACGGCATACTCGGCCCGCAAGCCGAAAGTCTCATCAACCTGCGACTCGACTCGCTGCGACACCGCACCACCGCCGAGGTGGCCGTCGTCGTACTCGAATCGATAGGTGAACAAGATGTCGAATCGTTCTCCAACGAGTTGTTCAGCCATTGGGGCATAGGCCAGAAAGAGAACAACAACGGACTGCTGGTACTCTTCGTGCTTGACCAGCGGAAGATACGCTTCGAAGTGGGCTACGGACTCGAAGGCATACTGCCCGATGCCATATGCAAGCGCATACAGGCCCGATACATGTTGCCGGCCTTCAAGCAGAACGACTACGACCGCGGTATGCTGCAAGGCATCGAGAGCGTGTGCACCATTATTGAAAATCCCGACAACCGGGGCGAAGTCTACGCCGCCAACGCCACCGCCGGCAAGGACGACTGGCTTTTCCTCATCGAGATGTATCTCGGCCTGTCGATACTCTTCTCCATCGTCATGCTGCTCATGATGCGCACGCCAAGGACCAGCAACAATCCGGCATATCTCTACAAGACACTGGGAGCCCAACTTCCCACGTTGAAAATCATGGCTACCATCTTCCCCCTCTTCAATCTGCTCACCTACCTGCTCACACGCCGGCGCATGCATCGGTTGCGTAATGCCAAACGCAACTGTGAAAACTGCGGACACCCCATGCACAAGCTCAACGAAGAAGAAGATAACCGCTTTCTCACCTCAAAGGAGAATGCCGAGGAGATTGCCCGCTCGGTCGACTACGACGTGTGGCTGTGCGACCACTGCGGCACCACCGAAATATTTGCTTTCCCCAACAAAGATTCACAATACACCGAATGCCCCCGCTGTCACGCTCACACCTACGCACTTGAAAGCGACCGGGTCATATCGCCCGCTACACCGTTCCAAAGCGGTCTCGGCGAAAAACGATACTATTGCCGACACTGCCACTTCGAACAGGTAATACCTTATACCCTGCCTATCATCATAGCCCCCATCATAGGAGGAGGTGGTCGCGGAGGCGGATTTGGCGGTGGAAGTTTCGGTGGTGGATTCGGAGGCGGTCTATCGGGTGGTGGTGGCTCTACGTCGGGTTGGTAAACCCTCCGACGCATCTCTTTTTATTCCTATTTTTTGTTGTTTTTTACCACAAAAAAATTATAACTTTGTGCAAAATACGATTCATCACAAAAAATATGGAATAAAATATGAACAGTGTAGGAAATAAAATACAACGCTTCCGCAACGAGAAAAAGATAACTCTTGAGGAGCTTGCCCAACAAACGGGTATCAGTATCGAGCAACTCCGCCACATCGAAGACAACACCGACCTGCCGGCCCTGTCGATACTGGTGAAGATAGCCCGGGCCCTGGGTACAAGACTGGGTACCTTCCTCGACGACATGGACGACCTAGGCCCGGCTCGGTCGCACGTCGACAACGCCGAAGTCAGCTTTTCGACCAACTCGGCCCGCACCCCCTCGCACATGCTTTACCACTCCCTGGCCCGCAACAAAGCCAACCGGCACATGGAGCCTTTCTCCATTGAAATATCGCCGGTCGGGAAAGACGAATATGAGTTGTCGAGCCACGAAGGCGAAGAATTCATTGTCGTTACCGCAGGTAGCGTCGAAATCACCTACGGCGACAAGAACTACCTGCTCAACACGGGCGAGAGCATCTATTACGACTCCATCGTCCCTCACCATGTACACGCCCACGGAGACAGCCCCGCCCGCATACTGGCCGTCGTTTACGTCCCAGCCTAACCCCTAAAAACAAGGACTGTCATGCAACTGTTTGAAAAGACTCTGGGCGAATGGCTCGAATACTGGGCCGAGAAAACACCCGACAAAGAATTTATCGTCTATTCCGACCGGGATTTGCGATTCACCTACAAGCAATTCGACAAGCGCGTCAACGACCTGGCCAAAGGGCTCCTCGCCATCGGCGTAACAACAGGCTCCCACATAGGTATCTGGGCCACCAACGTACCCGACTGGCTCACCTTTCTCTTTGCCTCGGCCAAAATAGGCGCCGTGCTGGTTACCGTCAACACCAACTACAAACAGCACGAGCTGGAATATCTCACCGACAACGCCGACCTGCACACGCTGTGCATTTCCGACGGCACGTTCGACAGCGACTACGTGGAGATGACCTACACCATGCTGCCCGAATTGCGCACCTCGCAGAGAGGGCATCTGCACAGCGAACGTTTTCCCTATATCAAGAACGTCGTCTACATAGGTCAGGAGAAACACCGCGGCATGTACAACACCGCCGAACTGCTCCTGCTGGGACAGACCCAAAGCAACGCTTCGCTCGAAGCCTGCCGCAGCCGCTTCAACTGCTACGACGTGGTGAACATGCAATATACCTCGGGCACAACCGGATTTCCCAAAGGGGTGATGCTCACCCACCACAACATCACCAACAACGGATACTGCATCGGGCAATGCATGAAGTTCACCGAGAACGACCGTGTGTGCCTGCCCGTACCGCTCTTCCACTGCTTCGGCATCGTACTGGGCATCATGGCCATCATCACCAACGGCGCTTGTGCCGTGATGCTCGAACGCTTCGACCCGCTCGTCGTACTCGCCTCGGTACACAAAGAGCGATGCACGGCTCTCTACGGCGTGCCCACCATGTTCATCGCCGAGTTGAACCACCCGATGTTCAGCATGTTCGACCTCTCGTCGCTACGCACCGGCATCATGGCCGGTTCGCTCTGCCCCGAATGGCTCATGCGCGAAGTGATGGACAAGATGTACATGACCGAAATCACCAGCGTTTACGGACTTACCGAGACCTCGCCCGGCATGACACAGAGCAAGGTCGACGACCCGCTCGAAGTGCGCGCCACCACCGTCGGCGGCCCCCTGCCCGAAATCGACGTGAAGGTACTCGACCCCGAAACCCTCGAAGAGTGCCCCGTAGGCGTGCAGGGCGAGATGTGCTGCAAAGGCTACAACATCATGAAGGGCTACTACAAGATGCCCGAAGCCACCGCCGAAATCATCGACAAGAACGGATACCTGCACTCGGGCGACCTCGGCGTGAAGACCCCAGAAGGCAACTTCAAAATTACCGGGCGCATCAAAGACATGATAATCCGCGGCGGAGAAAACATCTATCCCCGCGAAATCGAAGAGTTCCTCTATCAGATGCCTCAAATCAAAGACGTGCAGGTAGCGGCCGTTCCCTCCCGCAAATATGGCGAAGAGGTAGGCGCCTTCATCATACTCAAAGAGGGCGAGACCCTCGAAGAGGCCGACGTGAAAGATTTCTGCAAAGGAAAAATCTCCCGCCACAAAATTCCGAAATATGTATTCTTCATTCAGGAATTCCCCTTGACCGGAAGTGGCAAAATACAGAAATACAAGCTCAAAGACCTGGGGCTCGAACTGCTCCGCCAGCAGGGCATCACCCCGGCATAAGAGTTGTTGTTGCCCCGAAAAGAACAAGACGGAGGTGGGTCGTGTAAACTTTCGACCCACCTCTGTCATTTATTGTAATAAACCATCCGCCCCTTGGTGAAGGCGGCATCTGACACAGACGACTGTTCGGTAAGAGCGATGGCAGCTCAGGCGGCGACCGGAAATTCGTTTCCGTCCTCTGCCACACCGTTCGCTATCTTTTCTGAAGACAGGAGGTGGCTCGGCATAGTCAATGAGTGAAAACTTCGTTTTCTCTTTGCCTCTGCTCTCGCCTTTCGCTATCTTTGCCCCATAAATATCTGTTCAATGATACTTCTCTCCTGCGCCAAAACCATGAACAGCAGGCCGGTACAAAACGAAACCGCCGGCACGACACCCCGATTTGCCCGGGAGGCTCACGAGCTGGCTCTGGCCCTGGCTCGCCGTTCGCCCGACGAACTGCGCCGACTGTTGCGTGTCCCGGCTAAAATCGCCGCTGAAAATTTCAACCGCTACCAAGCCTTCCACTCGCCCGACACCCCCTCACGGCCGGCTATCGACGCCTATACCGGCATCGTATTCAAGACCCTCCTGCGGGGTGGATTCGACACGGCCGACAGGGCCTACGCTCAGGAACGGCTGCGCATCACCTCGTTTCTCTACGGACTGCTGCGCCCGCTCGACGCTATCAAACCCTATCGCGCCGAAGGCGACATGGCCCTGCCCGACTGGGGCGGCCTCTCGCTCTTCGATTACTGGAAGCCGCTTCTCACCGGTCTCTTCGAACAGGAAATCGAGGCCAGCGGCGGTGTACTCTTCAACCTGGCCAGCGACGAGATGCGACGCCTCTTCGACTGGAAACGGCTCGAAGAGCGGGCACACATCATCACACCCCAGTTCCAGATACGCCACAACGACGGCTGGAAAACCGTCGTCGTCTACACCAAGATGGCACGCGGCGCCATGGCGCGCTACCTGCTGAAAGGGCGCATCGAAACTCCCCATGCCCTGGAAGCCTTTGAATGGGAAGGGTTCCGGTTCGACGCAGCCCGCTCCGACAACCACAATTACATCTTCACGCACGAATAACCGATATGACCGAAAAAGAAAAAATGCTGGCCGGCGAAGTCTATTCGCCCTTTGACCCCGAACTTACCGCCCTGCACCAAAAGGCCCTGCGCATAGCCGAACGCTACAATCGCGAATCGTTTGCCGACTGCCTTACCCGCAACAACACCCTGCGGGAACTCCTGCCCAATACACACCCCTCGCTCATCGTGCAGCCGCCGTTTCTGTGCGACTTCGGTTTCCTCATCGAAGGGGGCGAAAACGGGTTCATCAACTACAACTGCACCATACTCGACACCGCCCGGGTGATACTGGGCCGCAACATACTCATCGGTCCCAACGTGCAGATATACTGCCCCATGCACCCGCTCGACCATCGCGAACGGGCCACCGGCGTCGAACACGGCGAACCGGTAACCATCGGCGACGACTGCTGGATAGGAGGCGGCACGGTGATATGCCCGGGTGTAACCATAGGCAACCGCTGTGTCATCGGAGCCGGGAGCGTCGTGGTGAAAGACATTCCCGACGACTCGGTCGCCGTGGGTAACCCCGCACGGGTGATTCGCCGCACTTCGGCCGACGACAAAACAGTCTGACGGTAACGATATTCCGAAATATCTTCTTATCTTTGTATGGAACAGCCGGAAGCCCGGCGCCGGAGGGAAGGACAGAGAGAGTACCGCTCGCCATCTTCACCGCCGCCGCTCTGCCGCTCGCCACATATTGTGTAAACAACCCAGCATGAAAGAATTCATACTCACCGAAGAAGTAAACGAACGCGCCGTACTGGTGGGCCTGATTACCCCCACACAGAACGAAGCCAAAGCCAACGAATACCTCGACGAACTGGCATTTCTTGCCGAAACCGCCGGTGCCGAACCGGTCAAGAAATTCCTGCAACGCATCGACCAGCCCAACTCGGTAACCTTTGTGGGCAGCGGCAAGCTGGCCGAGATAAAAGCCTTTGTCGAAGAGAACGAGATAGGACTGGTCATCTGCGACGACGAACTCTCGCCCAAGCAACTGAAAAACATAGAGCAGGCATTGCAGGTGAAGATTCTCGACCGCACAAGCCTCATTCTCGACATATTTGCCAAACGGGCCCAGACGGCCCACGCCAAGACCCAGGTGGAACTGGCCCAGTACCAATACCTGCTGCCGCGCCTTACCCGGCTGTGGACCCACCTCGAACGGCAACGGGGCGGTATCGGTATGCGCGGTCCCGGTGAGACACAAATCGAGACCGACCGCCGTATCATTCTCGACAAAATCGCCCTGCTCAAACAGGAGTTGAAACACATCGACCGGCAAAAGAGTATCCAGCGAAAAAACCGCGGAAAGATGGTGCGCGTGGCTCTCGTGGGATATACCAACGTGGGAAAATCGACCCTGATGAACCTGTTGAGCAAATCGGAGGTCTTTGCCGAGAACAAACTCTTCGCCACCCTCGACACGACGGTGCGCAAAGTCATCATCGACAACCTGCCGTTCCTGCTCACCGACACGGTAGGGTTCATTCGCAAACTGCCCACCCACCTGGTCGAGTCGTTCAAGTCGACCCTCGACGAGGTGCGCGAGGCCGACCTGCTCCTGCACATTGTCGACATCTCCCACCCCGCTTTCGAGGAGCAAATCGAAATCGTGAACAAGACCCTGTATGAGGTGTGCAACGCCACCGACAAACCCATGATTCTCGTCTTCAACAAAATCGACGCCTACAAGCACGTCGAGAAAGAGCCCGACGACCTGTCGCCACGCACCCGGGAAAACATCACCCTCGATGAACTGAAAGAGTCGTGGATGTCGCGTATGCACGAAAACTGCATCTTCATCTCGGCCCGCGAACGCAGCAACATCGAAGAGTTGAAACAGCTTCTCTACCAGCGGGTAAAAGAGATACACGTCACCCGCTTCCCCTACAACGACTTTCTCTTTGAGAAATACGACTCGCTCGACGACAACAACGAAACCCTTTAAAAACCCTTCCTCTATGGAAAAGCCACACTACATACACGAAATTGAGTTAAAGGTGCGCGACTACGAATGCGACATGCAAGGCATCGTCAACAATGCCAACTACCAGCACTACATGGAACACGCCCGCCACGAATTTCTCCTAAGTGCAGGCAAAGGATTTACCGACCTGCGCGAGCTGGGCATCGAGTGTGTGGTTCGTCGGGTCGACATCGAATACCGCGTATCCCTGCGCAGCAAAGACATAGCCGTGTGCCGGCTGTACCTGCGGCGTGAAGGGTCCAAATATGTCTTTTATCAGGACATCTACCGCAAAAGCGACGACAAGCTCTGCACCCGCGGAAAGGTAGAGAGTGTAGCCACCGTCAACGGCCACGCCACCCGGGGCGACGAGCTGGCCGAGTATTTCAAGGACTACCTGTCGTAACCACCGTGATACCCACAACCGGCCTCCGATATGCCATAGCCCTTTCGCTGATGAAGGGCATGAACCGGCAAGCCGCCGAGCGGCCGACGGCGACATGGAGGCCCTGTTCGACGCATCGCCCGAGAGTTGGCGCGAGAAGGTGGGCACCGTTGCGCCGCTGTTCGACCTCGAAAGCCGCCAGAGAGCCCTCGCAGCCGCCGATACCGAGATAAGATTTATCGAGCAGAAAAACATCACCCCGCTTTTCTTTACCGACCCCGACTATCCTGCACTGCTGCATGAATGTCCCGACGCGCCCCTGATGCTCTATTTCAAGGGCGAGGGCAACCCCAATCCCCATCGGGTACTGAGCATCGTCGGCACCCGCAAGGCAACACGCTACGGACGCGACTTCTGTACCGACCTGCTGGCCGACCTGTCTCGTGCCGTTCCGGGGCTCACCATTGTCAGCGGCATGGCCTACGGCATCGACATCTGCGCCCACCGCGAGGCCCTGAAAAACAGCCTCCCCACCATCGGCGTACTGGCCCACGGACTGCACACGCTCTACCCGTCGGCCCACTGCGCCACGGCACAAGAGGCCGAACATCACGGAGGGCTGCTCACCGAATACACCTCACAACAGCCCATACTGAAAATAAACTTCGTGGCGCGCAACCGCATCGTGGCCGGCATGAGCGAGGCCACACTGGTCGTGGAGTCGGCCGAGAAGGGCGGCGCCCTCATCACCGCACGACTGGCCCGCGACTACAACCGCGACGTATTTGCCCTGCCGGGCAATATCGGACAGGAAAGTTCGGCCGGCTGCAACCGTCTCATACACGACAACATTGCCGCTCTTGTAACCTCGGCCGCGGATATTGTAGAGGCCTTGGGCTGGGAAACCTCTGTCAGCCCGAAAGAGTGCCGCCAACAACCCCTGTTTCCCGATATCAGCGAAAAAGAGGCCCTGATCCTGCGAATACTGCAAGACCAGGGCGAAATGCAAATCAATCCCCTCACCGTGACGGCAGGACTGCCGGCCGGCGAAGTGTTGTCGACACTACTCGAAATGGAATTCAAAGGGCTCGTGCGCACCCTCCCGGGAGGCATTTTCAGAGCCGTCAAATAAGGGTTCCGCCCTGCGACGGAATCTCCTCCACATATTTATGCACCTTGAACTGTCGTGTGGCCAAGGGCTCGAAAATACCCTCTTCGTGCGTAACCAGCACCACCGTCGCCGACCGATTGGCCTCGCGCAGGAAGTCTATCATCATCGAACCGAAACGATGGTCGACATACGATGTGGGCTCATCAAGGACGAGCACCTCGGGGTCGGTAATCAGCGCCCGTCCGAACAGTACCCGCTGCAACTGCCCGCCCGACAACTCTCCAATCGAAGCCGACGCATAATCGGCCAGTTCCATACGCTGCAACATATCGTCGACCCGGCGGCGGGCCTCACGACGCGCCATCTTCCGGCCGAGCAGCCCCATAGCCATCACCTCCGATACCGTAATCGGGAAATGGGAGTCGATGCGGCTCTTTTGCGGGAGATACCCGATGTTAAGCGAAGAGACCGTCGCCCCGTCGCGATAGTACGACACAGTACCCCTGTCGGGCGGCAACAGCCCCAGGACGACCCGCAGCAGCGTCGTCTTACCGCCACCGTTGGGACCCTTAATCAAGACAAAATCACCCCGGTCTATCTGCAACGAGACGTCGGAGAGCGTCAAACGGTTGTCATACCGCAAATCGACATGACGCAAAACAATCTGTTTCTTATCGCACAAAAGCATCGGCAATACGCTTTATTTCATCACTCCAATCATAGGCCAGCGGATTAATCATCAAGGTACGGCAACCCACCTCGCGGGCAAAGGTCTCGGCCTGGCGGGGGTCAAACTCCCGCTGAACAAAAACCACCTCGACGCCGGCACGACGGGCCGAATCGACCATCGTGCGCAGATATTGAGGAGTGGGCGACTTACCATCGGGTTCGAGGGCCAGTTGCCGCAGGCCGTAATCGGCCGCCCAGTACGAGAGCGTAGGGTGATAGACGGCAAAAGCCTTTCCGGCCAGAGGTGCCAACTCTGCCGTGAGCAGAGAGTCGACATGGGCCAGTTCAGCATCAAGGCGTCGATAATTGGCCTCATAGACAGTGGCACCGGCCGAATCGGCCTCGACCAAAGCCCGGTACATCGATTCTACCATGCGGCGGGCCAGCCGGGGCGAGCACCATATGTGGGGATCGGGATAGTCGGCACCGTGGTGCAGATGCTCCTCCTCACCGTGGTGATGCACGTGGGTGCCGTAGAGAAGAGGCAACCCGCGGGAAAGGTCGACCACCTGCAACGAAGGGTTGTTTTTCGCCAACGTTTCCAGCCAGGTGCGTTCAAAGCCCAGGTGGCCACAACTGAAATAGAGGCGGCATCGCGACAGCTCGACCATGGCCGACGGGGGCAGGTCATACGACTCGGGATTACCGCCGTCGGGCACGGCACACACCACATCGACACGCCCGCCGGCCAACTGTTCGGCCCAGTTCTGCAACGGAGGTATCGTTACCGCCACAGACATTCTCTCCGGCGCAGGGCCGGAGCAGGCGCACACGCCCAGCACCCAGCAAAGAGCCCATAAAAGAATACCGTTTTTTCCACATCTGTTCATCTCGGTCTATACTGTTTTCTTATCCGACATCTTATACCTATACATACTTTCCCGGCTCCACGTCATAGACACAACGATGCAGACGGTCGCGTACACTGGCGAAATAGCCGTCAAACAACTCACTGCCCGGCTGCGAAGGCGCCCCGTAAAACATCAGATACATGGGCAACGGTGCCGCTCCGTCGAAATAGGGCGGCTGCACATAAGGTCTGGTCGACAAGACAAAACCCGCCCGCTGATAAAAACCGATGCGCCGGCGCGACATCTCGTCGCCGGGACACTCCACTTCAAGCACCATCGGGCGATTTATCTCCCCACACAACACGCGCAGGGCCTCCCCGCCATAACCTTTTCCGCGGGTAGAGGGGTCGACAGCAAAATGTTCGCCATACACCATGTCGGGCCACTCCCAGCAGGAGATAAAACCCACCATTCTGTCGTCGTCGCACAACAGCCGCATCACAAACGGCGAATCCTCACGACGAAGCATCGCCACAATATGGTCGAAGGGGCGGCGTTCATCGGGCGGGAACGATTGCAGATACAATCCCTCTATATAAGAAAGGGCCTCACTATCGGCCGCAGTTATCGTTTTCAGGTTCAACATATCATAAAAATTTAAATCAGCGGAGCCGTTATCGTCGCCTTCCATACAACTCTTTGAGAGATGCACAAAAGTACATTTCCGCCGGTTCTGAGGAACAAAGATAATATTTTTATTCGTTTTTAATGCAATATGTATTTTTTCATTATCTTTGTAAGGCTAAACATACACATAATATTATGGGACATCATCAACTGGATAATCTCGATTATAAAATTCTGAGACTTATCGCATCTAATGCACGTATTCCCTTTCTCGAAGTAGCTCGCGAATGTAATGTTTCGGGTGCTGCCATACACCAAAGGGTGCAAAAACTTACCAACCTCGGTATCATAAAAGGTTCGGAATTCACACTTGATTCCAATCGTATCGGCTTTGAAACCTGCGCCTATATCGGAGTTTTCCTGCAAAGCCCGGGTCAGTTCAAGGATGTCATAGAAAAACTGAAAGAAATTCCCGAAGTTGTGGAGTGCCACTATACCACGGGAAAATATGATATGTTTTTGAAAATATATGCCCGCAACAACAGCCACATGTTGCAAATTATTCATACCAAACTGCAACCGTTGGGATTGGCTCGCACCGAGTCGATTATCTCTTTCAAAGAGGCATTCCGCCGCCAGTTGCCCATTGAAAACCTCGCTACTTACGAGAAAGAAGAAATCGCTATGGAACCTAGCGAAGACCTGGCCGACCTGCCCGAAGAACCCGTAAAAAAGAAAAGAGGTCGCAAAAGCAACAGTCACAACAGCTAATCGATTCTGAACGTGACCAGACAAACCTCATATAGAATAGCAACTGAAAAAAGACCATAAAAAATCTCCGGTAAACCGGAGATTTTTTTATTTCGGGCGGGAAGCGCGGCATTGGCCGCAGCCATGTGTCCGTTCGGGTGGGATCCGGTCAGGATTCCACCCTTCTCACCATTTCCTCCGCCGGGTCGATGAGAGGCAGG
>CAJLYN010000040.1 GCA_905210875.1 uncultured Bacteroides sp.
AGAGACATCGACGTATATCGTGTTGAAGGCCAAACGTAAACGTCTTTCGGATTATTATGATTCGGGTGATCTCTTCTCGTTGGGGGGAGGCTGGGATATATTGTGGACCGATAAATGCAGTATGGGAGGATACCTCTCGTTTAAAATGGGGCAGGAGCAGTTTACCTGGCTCACGGCTGTCTTGAATATTGGTGGTTATAAGATGGGAAAAAATCGGGGAGGAAAGTTTGCGGCAATTATGGACGATGTCTATTCCGGTGCTGTAGAGAGTAATCCCGAAATAGACGAAATCGATTCTGAAAATTCATTGACGACCTATACGCAGATACCTATCTCTTTGGCATTGCGCTTGCGACTGGGCGGGGGCGACTGGGGAGCTTCCTATATAGGGGTGCAGGGCAGTTACAACTTTAATATGGGCGATAATGTCGACCTGAATGTTGTAAATCGCCGCAACTATTCAGTGGGGGCACAGTTCGGATTCTGTATAAAGCGGGTTTTGGATATTGTCTTGTTCTATACCCACGATTTGAGTCCGGCCTACAACCAGCAGTACATATACGAGAATATGTCCGATTTTTACAACAGCTACGAGAGTCATCTCAACAAGCGTTGGCGTTTCGGAACAGCATTTGTCCTTTATATACCTTTCTCCGATGCCCGGTAGTACGATATGAAACTCTTCCGGAAAAAAGGATTGCAAAAAAAATAAAATATGAAAAAGATCGTTCCGAAACAGATAATGCAGACAGTAATCTTGCTGTTCCTCCTCTCCGTTACTGCGGGTTGTGAAGAAAATTTCGATCCTGATACATGGAACGGGGTAATCGTGTCGGGTAACTACGAAGGGACGATGACGATACTTATTGATGGATACAATCTGGTTTCGGGCCAACCCGAAGAGGTTTCGTCAATGCCAATCGCTTTCTCTGTTACGCAGGACGGGACGGTGAAGATATCCATTAACTACGACACCTATTATACCTGCGATGGTGAAAGTTACGTGGTAAACATGCAGTCGACGATAAACGATATAGAGACTGTAGTTGATAGCGGTAATGACGAACGAGTACTCTTGTCGGCAGAAAATCCGAGTGCCAGTTGTGTCATTACCGAGGAGATTTGTGTCATCTCATCACTGTCGGGTTATGTCGATGCCGATGGAATGCTGCGGATCGAGCTGTCGGGCGTTACCAACAGCGACCGCATTGTAGAGAGTGAAATTGATATTATCCTGTCGGCCAGTCGCGTGCAGGCATGAGATGGCTACATGACAGTGAAAGTGCAGTCAGCGGCGTTTCTTGAAAAAGTCGGTGAGCAGGCGGGCACACTCCTCCTGCATGATGCCGTGTGTTACCTCGGTCTTGGGATGCAGGGCAGCTGTTGCAAAGCGACGGTATCCCCGTTTCTCATCGGCAGCTCCGAATACGAGCCGTCCCATTTGGGCCCAGCCTATGGCGCCGGCGCACATCACGCAGGGTTCGAGGGTAACGTAGAGGGTACATTCGGGCAGGTATTTGCCACCCAGTACATCGGCTGCTGCCGTGATGGCTTGCATCTCGGCATGGGCCGTAACGTCGCGAAGTGTCTCGGTAAGGTTATGTGCGCGGGCTATGATGCGCTCTTTGTGTACGATGACGGCTCCTACGGGAATCTCTCCACGCGCGCCGGCGTCCTGGGCCTCGGCAAGTGCCTGCTGCATATAGTATCGGTCGCGTTGTGCGGTCGTCGATTGTTCTCTCTCCACGTGGGTCAGTCTTTCAGGTAATAGTCTATGGTTGTAACTACACGCACCTCTTTGATGTAGGGCGTGCTCTCGTCGCGGTCGCTGATGACAAACTGCCCCTGGTTGGCTCTCCGTATCTTGCCCAGTTTGCTGTCGGAGTCTTTGGCAAATTTTTCGGCGGCGTTACGTGCCGCTATCGTAGCCTCTTCAATCATCGCGGGCTTGATGTCGTTGAGCCCCGTGAAGGAGTAGCGCGTCGTGTAGCGGTAATCGTCGCCGGTGATGGCCACCCCCTGTTTCAGCAGCTCGACCTGCCGGGCGATGAGTTGCCGCACCTTGTCGACCTGTCCCGACGAGACGGTGATGATCGAGGTTACGTTATAGCGGTAGTTTATCTCGTTGTTGTTGACGTAGCGTTCGGCACGCATATCGATAATCTGGGGGGCGGCTATCGAAATTTCGCTGTCGCTTATGCCGTTTGCTTTCAGAAAGTCGCACACGATTTTGTTCTTTCGGTTTATCTCGTTGTAGATGGTTGTCATGTCGTTGCCTATCTCCTTGAACACCAACGGCCATATCACACGGTCGGCATTGACTTCGCGTTCGGCAAGACCTTTGACGGTAACGATGCGGTCTCGGTCTTTGACCGTAATGATGCTATGGCTGATAGTTGTACCCATGATAATGAGTCCGATACCGATGCAGAGTCCCGACAAAGCTTTGTTGAAAGTTTTCATGCTGAAATCGTTTTTGCGTTTGCGACAAATATACAATATTACATTTGATAAGGGGCTTTGGGGCTGATAATTTTTTGCGGTATGAACAAATTGATTATATTTGTTGGCGGGAAGAGACTCTTGTTCGATACATCATGGCACGACACAACGAAACCGGAAAGAGTGGCGAAGAGCGGGCGGCCGAGTATCTGCTGGCGCGTGGATATGTCGTGCGAGACATCAATTGGCGAAACGGTAAATACGAACTCGATATTGTGGCTTACAAAGAAGGGCTCCTGGTCGTAGTGGAGGTGAAGACCCGTTCGTCGCTCGAATACATGCGTCCCGAGGAGGCTGTTACGCCGGCCAAGTGCCGGCGCATTATCGATGCAGCCGATGCCTATGTGCGCCATTTCGACCTGCCTTTCGAGGTGCGTTTTGATGTCATTGCACTGGTGAAGAAGCCCGACGGAACCTATGATATCGACCATATCGAAGATGCCTTCTTCCCGACATTACGTTGAATGAATATGGATATAGAGACTCTGCGCGACTTTTGCCTCTCGTTGCCGGCGGCAACCGAATGTTTCCCGTTCGACGAGAATGTCCTGGTATTCAAGGTGGCCGGCAAGATGTTTCTTTTCACCGATTTGAGCTCGACGGCTACGCGGGCCAACGTGAAGTGCGATCCCGACCGCGCCCTTCTCCTGCGCGACCGCTACGACTATGTGCAGCCGGGCTATCATTGCAACAAGAAATACTGGAACACGATCGATTACGGGCGGGCCAGCGACGAAGAGATGAAGGCGTGGATATGCCACTCCTATCGCGAAGTGGTGCGGGGCTTACCACGTCGCGACCAGCCGTTCTATATCGAGGCCCTGCAACGATTGTATCCATTATATGGAAAAGAAGATGACAGATGAACATTTGATATACCTGCCCGAGACCGACTCGACCAATGTCGAGATGCGCCGCTGTCTTGCCCACAATCCGGCATTGCCGCATGGCACGACCGTGTGGGTCGATTATCAGTTGGCCGGCCGAGGTCAGCAAGGAACAAGCTGGGAGAGTGAGCGGGGTGCCAACGTATTGTTTAGCATTTTGTTGCGGCCACAGGCGATGCCGGCTTCACGCTCTTTTGTCCTCTCACAGCTGGTGTCGCTCTCGCTTGTCGAAGTACTCGGCAATTACCTGCCCAATGTTACGGTAAAGTGGCCCAACGATATCTATTGTGGCGACAAGAAACTGGTGGGCATACTCATCGAAAACGATATGATGGGTGCCGATGTGTCGCTCTCCATTGCCGGAATCGGGGTAAACGTCAATCAGATGGTTTTCCGCTCGTCGGCCCCTAACCCCGTATCCATGGCTCAGGTATTGGGTGCGCCGGTCGACCGGTATACGCTGCTTGGCCGTCTGGTCGACCGCTTAGTTGCCAACATCGATGCCTACCGGCCCGGCGACGACGAGGCCGTCTCGGAGCGGTACCGCAAGATACTCTATCGGGGCAGCGGTTTTTATCCCTATTTCGATGTGTTGGCCCAGGAGTCTATCAGTGCCGAGGTCGTGGGTGTGGAGCCGTCGGGACGTCTTACGTTGCGTACCGATAGGGGTGAGATACGCCATTTCATGTTTAAGGAAGTCCGTTATATGATATGAATATGAAAAAAATAAAAAACTGCATTGCCGGCTGTGTCGTGGCGATTTGTTGTACTGTTGCCGCTATGGCGATTGTCTCTTGTTCGAGCGAAGAAGTCGTGATACAGGTGAAATCGGAAGAATCGTACACCCTTGATGAGGGCGAGAACCAACTTGTTGTGGAGATACCCTGTCGTCGGGCCTGGACGATTACCGGTGCGACCGACTGGTGTGTGCCGACGACCACAACCGGTAGGGGAAAGTCTTCGATATCGGTACAGGTAGCCTCGAACGGAGGTGAAGAGAGCCGCACGTGTACCATGCAGGCCGTCTCGGACGATACCCGGCACACCATAAAGATAACTCAGTATGGAGCCGAGGTCATCACCTTGCCGGTGGTGTTTCATGTTTTGTATAGCGACCCGAACGATTCGCTGCAATATCTCGATGCCGCTCATTTGGTCGATTTGCTCAGTGTGGCCAACGATTGTTATTCAGGAGCCTTTGGTGGAGAGAACCTGCGGGTGAAGCTGGTGCCGGCTACCGAAACGCCGACGGGAGAGACATTGGCTGTACCCGGGGTAGAATATGTGCAGTACGAAGAGGCCGAGATGAATTGTGTCGAGTTCATGTACGACAATTCCGGCAAATATGTCAAACTGTTGTGGGATCCCAATCGCTATATCAATGTCATGTGTTATCTTTTTTCACCGATTCTCGACGGTGAAGAAGGTGTCGTGTTGGGTATTTCGCATTTCCCTTATACCTATACCAATACCTATCTTCCTGGTTTGACAGCTATCTCGTATCCTTATCTGAGTTTGGAAAATCTGGCCTATCCTTATTCCATATCACTGAACAGCCGATATATCTACGAAGAGAAGATGCACTATACTCTGCCTCATGAGTTGGGACACTATTTGGGTCTATATCATGTATTCTCCGAGGATGACGACGAAGCTGTGTGCATCGACTCGGACTATTGCGACGACACACCGAGTTACAATCGCGAAGACTATCTCCGTTACATGGCGTGGGCGTCGCAGAATCTTCCCTATGAGGCATTCCTTTCCGAAGCCTTTTTGCGTGAAGGGTGCAGTGGTGAGCAGTTCCGTTCGGTCAATGCCATGGATTACAACTACGGTGCGCAGAACCAGTTCACGGCCGACCAGCGTGCCCGTGTGCGCCACGTCTTGCGGTACAGCCCTCTGCTGCCAACCGAGCATAACGGCTATATACAGCGCAGTACCTTGCACGACGGGCCTATCGACCTGCCTATCGTAACCATGAAATAGTATGCGTCGGATCGATGGGCATAGAGAGATTTTGCTCATGGCCTTGCCGGCCATCGTCTCCAATATCACGGTGCCGCAAGATTGAAAGAAGTGGAATGAAAAATTTTCGCCTTGACAAAAATAAATCTACTTCTGATTTTATAGTATATGTCTTTATAAAAATATTATTTCTGATAATGCGATTATAATTCTATTATATTTGTAAAAGTGAAAGGCATTCCACACTAAGCAACTGTGTGGGATATTTTGTGTTGGGTGTTTCTTACCTGTGAGATAATGAATAAATAATATTATTTATGCGAAAGAAAAATTTAAAAAACAATATTGCTTGCTGTGTCGTGATACTTTGTTGTATCGTATCAGGGGGAATAATTGCTTCATGTGCGAATGAGGAAGAAAAAACCGTACAAGTAAATTCTGAAATATCATATCTGCTCGACAAGGATGAGAATCAACTTGTCGTGGAGATACCTTGTCTCCAATCGTGGACAATTACGGGTGCCGAAGAGTGGTGTGTCCCGTCGATAACCTCGGGTCAGGGAAAGACTTCGGTATCGATACAAGTAGAAGCAAACAGCGGGGAAGATATTCGTAAATGTTGGTTGTCGGCAGTTTCGGAAGATGCCCGGCATATCATAAAGATAACTCAGTACGGAGATGAAAGAACAATACTGCCGATAGTGTTCCATGTTTTATATACCGACCCGAACGATTCGCGGCAATATCTCAATGCCGATTATCTGGCCGAGTTGCTCGAAGTGGCCAATGGTTGTTATATGGGGAAGTTTGGTGGTGTAGACCTCGAAGTGAAACTGGTGTTGGCTACCGAAACACCGACGGGTGGAACGTTGGCAACTCCGGGTGTGAACTATGTGTATCGAGAAAATGCGGTGATGGATTGTCACACGTTTATGTATGACAATTCTCGTCAATATGCCCAACTACTGTGGGATCCCAATCGTTACATTAATGTAATGTGTTACCCTTTTTTGCCGGACGGACGTGAAAACGTTATTTTGTTAGGATCTTCGCATTTCCCTTTTACTAATCCCGATACTTATCTTCCTGAATTGCCAACTATTTCTTCACCCTATCTTGGATTAGAAAATTTGAGGTATCCACATTGTATCTCGATGAACAGCAGCTATATCTACAGCGAAAGTATGCGATATACTTTGGCACACGAGTTGGGGCACTATTTAGGATTGTATCATGTGTTTTCTGAAGGCGACGATGAAATGTGTATCGACTCCGACTTTTGTGATGATACCCCGAGTTACAACCGAGAAGACTATCTGCGCTACATAGAGTGGGCTGAGCAAAATCTTTCTCCTGGAAAATACTTGTATGAATTGTGGATGCGTGAAAGTTGTGATGGCGAACAGTTCCGCTCGGTAAATGTTATGGATTACAATGATGGGGCCAGAAACCAGTTCACGGCCGACCAGCGTGCCCGTGTGCGCCACGTCTTGCGGTATAGCCCGTTGTTGCCCACGGAGCGTAATGCGCGTATACAACGTTCCTCTTTGCACGATGGACCACTTGATCTGCCTATAGTAGTGATGGACTAATATGATGCTCAGCGAAGGGCACAGAGAGATTTTGCGCATAGCCTTGCCGGCCATCGTCTCCAATATCACGGTGCCGCTGCTGGGTCTTGTCGATGTGGCCATTGTGGGCCATCTCGGCGCGCCTGCCTATATCGGTGCGATAGCTGTGGGAGGCATGCTCTTCAATATTTTCTACTGGGTATTTGCCTTCTTGCGTATGGGAACAAGCGGCCTCACCTCGCAGGCCTACGGTCGGCACGACCTCGACGAGGTAACCCGTCTGCTGGTCAGGGCTCTCGGTGTAGGCGCTATGGTGGCTCTGTTGCTCATTGCGCTGCAATATCCGTTGTGTCGGACGGCGTTTCTTTTTATCGAGGCTACACCCGAGGTGGAACGTCTGGCCTCACTCTATTTCCGTATCTGCATTTGGGGTGCCCCTGCTGTGTTGGGCCTCTATGCTTTCTCGGGCTGGTTCATCGGCATGCAGAATGCCCGCTTTCCCATGTGGATAGCCATCACGCAGAATGTGGTCAATATCGCAGCCAGTCTGTTGCTGGTTTACGTCGCCGGGTTGAAGGTCGAGGGGGTAGCGCTGGGTACGCTCATAGCCCAGTATGCTGGGCTCTTTATGGCAATAGTTTTGTGGCGGCGGTTCTATAAGCCGTTGCGCCGTCGGCTTGACTGGCGGACCTCGCTGGGAAACAGGGCAGCCATGGCCGCCTTCTTCAAGGTGAACCGCGATATCTTCTTCCGCACCCTCTGCCTTGTGGCTGTTACCCTCTACTTTACCTCGGCCGGAGCGGCGCAGGGCGAGGTCGTACTGGCTGTCAATACCCTGCTCATGCAGCTCTTTACCCTCTTTTCGTATGTGATGGACGGCTTTGCCTATGCCGGTGAAGCCCTGGCCGGGAAATATATCGGCGCCTGCAACGAAAAATTGCTGCATCGTACCGTGCGGCAGATTTTTGCCTGGGGAGGCAGTCTGGCACTTCTCTTCATTCTCCTTTACGGTTTCGGAGGAGAGGCTTTTCTCTCGTTGCTTACCGACGACCGTTCGGTGATAGAGGCCGCCGGCAGCTATTTCTACTGGGCGCTGCTCATTCCCGTAGCCGGCTTTGCCGCCTTTATGTGGGACGGCATCTACATAGGAGCCACGGCCACACGGGGCATGCTGCTGTCGATGTTTGTCGCATCGCTGCTGTTCTTTATTATCTATCTGTCGGGGCGGGCCGATTATGGTAATCATGCCTTGTGGGCGGCCTTCATCGTTTATCTTTTCTCCCGGGGTGCGGTGCAGACCTTCCTGGCCCCGAAGGTGTTGCGCATGAACAAAGCGGGCCGGGTCTGAGTGTGCCGAACAAAAAAATCGCGTTGCTTGCACTCTTTTGTGATAGCTTTTATTACATTTGTAAAATATGGAATGTGGCCCGGTATGGTCGAGAATGGAAAAATGAGTTGTTCTCTTTGTTTGTCTCTCTACGCGCCTTTTCCTACATTTGCATGAAAAAGAATAAAAACCTATTGATATGGCATCACAGTATAAAAGAATCCTTCTCAAACTCAGTGGCGAGAGCCTCATGGGAAAGAAACAGTATGGTATAGACGAGACCCGCTTGCAGGAGTATGCAGCACAGATAAAGGAGATTGCCGACCTCGGCATCGAAATAGCCATCGTCATTGGCGGCGGAAATATCTTCCGCGGTCTGAGTGGTGCCTCTCGTGGTTTTGACCGCGTGAAAGGCGATCAGATGGGTATGCTGGCCACGGTCATCAACAGTCTGGCACTGAGTTCGGCTCTTGAATCCATCGGGCAGAAAGTACGTGTCTACACCGCTACGCCCATGCACCCTATCGGCGAACATTACAGCCCGGCTCGGGCCATTGACTCGTTGCAGCGCGGTGAGATTGCCATTATTTCGGGTGGCACGGGTAATCCTTTCTTCACCACCGATACGGCTTCGGCTTTGCGGGGCATTGAGGTAGGAGCCCAGGTGATGCTCAAAGGTACCCGTGTCGACGGCATCTATACGGCCGACCCTGAGAAAGACCCTACTGCCACGAAGTTCGACAAAATCTCTTACGACGAAATCTACAACCGCGGGCTCAAAGTAATGGACCTCACCGCCACCACCCTCTGCAAGGAGAACCACCTGCCCATCATCGTTTTCGACATGGATACCGTGGGCAATCTCAAAAAGGTGATGACCGGCGAAAACATCGGTACCCTTGTATATTGATGTGGGGGCAGATGTTGTCAATTCGATAAAATCGTTTATCTTTGCTTTCGCGAAACATATAAAAACACCATACTATGAACGACGTTAAGACTTATATCAGTGACGCCGAGGAGAAGATGACCCTCAGTGTTGCATTCCTCGACGAGGCTCTGGCTACGATACGCGCCGGAAAAGCCAATCCCCGTATTCTCGACCAGATACGTGTCGAATACTACGGCAGCATGGTTCCCATCAGCAACGTGGCCACCGTATCTACCCCCGATGCCAAGACGATAACCATACAGCCGTGGGAGAAGCCCATGTTCAAGGAGATAGAGAAGGCGTTGCAGAATTCCGAGATAGGCATTACCCCCGAGAACAACGGAGAGGTCATCTTCCTGCGTATGCCGCCGCTTACCGAAGAGCGCCGCAAGGCCCTCGTAAAGCAGGCCAAGCAAGAGGCCGAAAATGC
Organism: uncultured Bacteroides sp.; assembly: GCA_905210875.1. GTDB lineage: Bacteria > Bacteroidota > Bacteroidia > Bacteroidales > UBA11471 > Caccoplasma. Next base: position 9,617 of record CAJLYN010000040.1, read on the forward strand.
CAAGGTAAGTGTGCGTAACGCCCGTCGCGATGCCATCGACGGCCTGAAAAAAGCCATCAAGGAGGGTATGCCCGAAGATGTGGAGAAAGACGGCGAAAACGAGGTACAGAAAGTGCACGACCGTTATATCAAGAAAATCGACGAGATATTTGCCGCCAAAGAAAAGGAGATACTCACCGTATAAAGATTATCATTACAGTTGAAAACAGAGAGAGGACTCACTCCTTGCCGGGGGCGGCTCCTCTCTCTCTGTTAATATAGAACAAGATGCGACACGGCCTGGTCATAAAAAACACGGGAAGTTGGTATCAGGTGCGCACCGACGACGGCGCACTGGTAGAGTGTAAAATCAAGGGAAATTTCCGCTTGAAGGGAATTCGCAGCACCAACCCCGTTGCCGTGGGCGACCGGGTGAATATCGAAGAAAACCGCGAAGGCACCGCCTTTATTGTCTCTATCGACGACCGCGACAATTATATCATACGCCGGGCATCGAACCTCTCGAAAGAGTCGCATATTCTGGCGGCCAATGTCGATCAGGCTCTCCTCATCGTTACCGTTAACCACCCGCAGACCAATCTCATCTTTATCGACCGTTTTCTGGCTACGGCCGAGGCCTACCGTGTGCCGGTAAAACTGGTATTCAACAAAATCGACCTTTATGATGAAAACGACAAGGAGCTGTTGCAAGGCCTTGTCGACCTCTATACCTACATCGGATATGACTGCTTGTCGGTATCGGCGGTAACAGGCGAAGGAATCGACCGCCTGTGTACATTGCTGCACGAGAAGGTCTCTCTCTTTGCCGGGAATTCCGGTGTGGGAAAATCGTCACTCATCAACTGTATCTTACCGGGGCTTAACTTGAAAACCGGAGCCATCTCGCAGTCGCACCACAAGGGCATGCACACCACGACATTCTCCGAGATGTTTCCTTTGCCTCATGGCGGGTATATCATCGACACGCCCGGTGTCAAAGGATTTGGAACCATCGATTTTGCTCCCGAAGAGGTGGCACACTTCTTCCCCGAGATATTCAGGTTCTCGCACGACTGCCGTTTCGGTAACTGTACCCATCGTCACGAGCCGGGTTGCGCCGTGTTGAAGGCTCTCGAGGAGCATCGCATCAGTGAGTCTCGCTATGCCAGTTATTTAAGTATCATCGATGACAGCACCGCGGGAAAATATCGCTCGGGCTATTAATACCGAAAAAATCATGAAACAATATCTCGACCTCCTGCAACGGGTTCTTGACGAAGGGGTGAAGAAGTCCGACCGCACCGGAACCGGCACCATCAGCGTGTTTGGCCATCAGATGCGGTTCAACCTCGAAGAGGGCTTCCCTCTGCTCACCACCAAGAAGTTGCATCTCAAATCGATTATCTATGAGTTGCTTTGGTTTCTCAAAGGCGATACCAATGTCAAGTACCTGCAAGAAAACGGCGTGCGCATCTGGAACGAATGGGCCGATGCCAATGGCGACCTTGGTCATATCTACGGCTACCAGTGGCGTTCGTGGCCCGATTACAATGGCGGTCACATCGACCAGATAACCGAGGCGGTGGAGACTATCAAGCACAATCCCGATTCGCGCCGCATCATTGTGAGTGCCTGGAATGTGGCCGATTTGGGGAACATGAATCTCCCTCCCTGCCACGCCTTCTTCCAGTTCTATGTGGCCGACGGCCGTCTCAGCCTGCAACTTTACCAGCGAAGTGCCGACATATTCCTTGGCGTACCGTTCAACATCGCATCGTATGCCCTGCTGTTGCAGATGATGGCGCAGGTTACGGGTCTAAAAGCCGGCGATTTCGTTCACACCCTGGGCGATGCCCACATCTATACCAATCATCTCGAACAGGTGCATCTGCAACTCTCCCGCGAACCGCGGCCGTTGCCCCAGATGATATTGAATCCCGACGTCAAGTCGATTTTCGATTTCAAATATGAAGATTTCACCCTCACCGGCTACGACCCTCACCCGCATATCAAGGGGGTTGTCTCGGTATAATTTTTTCTTTATGAAGAATCTCTCTCTGATAGCTGCCGTGGCTGCCGATGGTGCCATCGGTAAGGATAACGACTTGTTGTGCCATTTGCCCAACGACCTGAAACATTTCAAGGCACTGACGCTTGACCATACCGTCGTTATGGGGCGCCGCACCTTTGAGTCGCTCCCGGCCGGACCTCTGCCCCGGCGCAAGAATGTGGTACTCTCGTCGCACCCCGAGCGGTTGCCCGAGACGGTCGAGGCTTACGCATCGCTTCTTGAAGCCCTGGCTGCACAGCCCGATGAGGAGGAGCTTTTTATCATCGGCGGAGCAACGCTTTACCGGGCTGCCATAGACGATGCAAGCCACCTCTATATTACCGAGATACACCACCGTTTTCCCGGTGCCGACACATTCTTCCCGGCCATAGACCCGGCCGTGTGGGAAGAGACGTCGCGGGAGGATTTTCCGGTCGACGACAGGCATGCCTATCCCTATTCGTTTGTAACCTACCGGCGTCGCCGATAGTGTCGTAGTGCCGCGGCAATGCGCTGCCTCGGCTACCGTTTTATGGCATAAAGAAGGGCCGCTCACCTATGAGCGGCCCTTCTTGTATCTGCGTCTGAGACAGAAGTATTAGCGTTTGTTCTCGGCGTTGAATACTTTCAGTCCGTTTTTCAGGAATTCGAGATAGGCGGGAACATCTTCCTTGTAGGAGTAGGAGGGACCTACGGGTTCGCCCTTGGTGTCGAGCAGCACATAGAACGGCTGTGCGTTGGCACCGAACTTATGGCGTTGCAGGTAGCTCCAACGGTCGCCTACGGTGTAGAGAGTACGTGTCTTACCATACTCCTCGATTTTTATCGGTTCGGGAAGCGAAGCTTTGTCGTCGACCATGAGAGTGATGAGTACATAGTCGTTCTCGATGACATCTTTTACGGCGGGGGTCCATACGGCGGCCTCCATTTTGCGGCAGTTTACGCAGCCGTAGCCCGAGAAGTCTACAAGTACGGGTTTGTTCACTTTCTTGGCGTAGGCCATACCCTCATCATAATCCATGAATGCGGCGTGAACCTCGTCTTTGTAGAGGTTAAAGTCCTGGGTCGACAACGGGGGAGCAAAGGCGCTGATGGCTTTCAAGGGAGCACCCCACAGACCGGGAACCATATAGAGGGCAAATGCCAGCGAAATCATGGCCAGGAAGAGGCGCGGCACCGACACGTGTTGGGTCTCACTGTCGTGAGAGAAGCGTATCTTGCCGAGCAGGTAGATGCCGAGCAGGGTAAAGATGATAATCCACAAGGCAACAAAAGCTTCACGGTCGAGAATGTGCCAGCCGTAGGCGAGGTCGGCCACCGAGAGGAATTTCAGGGCAAAGGCCAGTTCGAGGAAAGCGAGTACCACCTTGACTGAGTTGAGCCAGCCACCCGAGCGCGGCAGCGATTGCAGCATCGAGGGGAATATGGCAAACAAGGCAAAGGGAATAGCCAGAGCCAGAGCGAAGCCGAACATGCCGATGGCCGGGCCGATGGCTACGCCCATCGAGGCAGCCTGTACCAGCAGGGTACCGATGATGGGACCGGTGCAAGAGAACGATACCAGAACCAGGGTGAAGGCCATGAAAAAGATACTCAACAGTCCGCTGGTCGAGTCGGCCTTGCTGTCGAGTTTCGTAGTCCACGAAGCGGGGAGAGTCAGTTCAAAAGCTCCGAAGAAGGAGATGGCAAATACCACCAGCAGAGCAAAGAACAAGATGTTGAAGACGGCGTTCGTTGCGAGGCTGTTGAGGGCGCTGGCACCGAAGGTGG
>CAJLYN010000041.1 GCA_905210875.1 uncultured Bacteroides sp.
GTCTCGAGTTGGAGAGCCCGACAATATTGATACGCAATGACTTTTCTTTAAGAAGCCGAGGTTGCTGGCTGCGTATCTGTTCGAGCAGATTGCTCCCCACCTGCCCAATACCGGCGATAAAGACATTGAGTACTTGCGTATCGGACAGGAAGAAAGAGTCGTGTATCACGTTCAGAGCCTTACGTAGACTGCCCAACTCGATGACAAACGAAATGTTGGTCTCACTGGCACCCTGGGCACAAGCTATCACGTTAATACCGTTCCGACCCAACGTATTGAAAAGTTTTCCGGCTATACCCGGGGTATGCTTCATATTCTCACCCACGATGGCAACAGTAGCCAAGTCACGCTCGGCAAAGGCGGGACTCATCTCGCCCATCTCTATTTCGTGGGCAAATTCCTTGTCGAGGACAGCTATCGCCTTGTCGGCATCGGCATTGCGCACGGCTATGGAGGTATTATTCTCAGAGGCAGCCTGAGATACCAGGAACACGCTGATACCCGACTGTGCCAATGCCTTGAATATGCGGTGATTGACGCCAATAACACCTACCATACCCAAACCCGATACGGTGATAAGGCAGGTATCGTTTATCGACGATATACCCTTAATGGCCTTACCGTCGGTCGAGTGAGAATCTTCTGTAATAAGGGTACCGGGAGCCTGCGGGTTGAACGTGTTTTTGATGACTATGGGTATGTTCTTGTGATATACCGGATATATCGTGGGAGGATAGATAACCTTTGCGCCGAAATTGCACAACTCCATGGCTTCGGTGAAAGAGAGTCTTTCGATAACATAGGTATTGTTGATTACCCGGGGGTCGGCCGTCATGAAACCATCGACATCGGTCCATATTTCAAGACGAGAAGCGTCAAGAGCAGCTGCCACGATGGCGGCGGTATAGTCGGAGCCTCCCCGTCCCAGATTGGTGACTTCGCCGGTATGACTGTCTGACGATATGAAACCCGGTATCAATGCCACCTGCGGCAATTGGTCGAATGTCTCGCGAATGAGCGCATTGGTCTTCTCAAAGTCGACAATGTTTTTCTCAAACTGGGCCTCGGTCTTGATAAATGTACGCGAATCGTAATGTACTGCCCCATCAATGATGCGGCTGATGATAAACGACGAGAGCCGTTCGCCATAGCTCACAATAATATTCTGCGTCTTGGACGAAAGGTCTCCTATAAGCGACACTCCTTTATAAATATTGGACAACTCATCAAGAAGAATATCGGTCTGGTCAAGGACCTCCTCCCGACGTTCCTCCGGAACCACTCCGGCTATGATATCGTGGTGACGGGCTATGATTTCCCGCATATTATCTTGATAATCGAGCGAACCAGAGGCTGCCTCTCGCGCTGTTTCCAGCAATTTATCGGTAATTCCGCCCAATGCCGATACAACTACAATGACCGGTTCCTGGCAGGATTCCACGATCTGCTTTACATTTTTCAAACTCTTGACAGACCCGACTGAGGTCCCTCCGAATTTCAAAACTTTCATAGAGATATATAGATGTTTCATGTTCCGCAAGAATGATCTTGCCGACCATTCCCTGCCAGAACTTTGTTTTAAAAGAAACTACAATAGGGAAAAACAGAAATACTCGTCCTACATAGAACGATACAAAAAGATACACGGAAAATAATAACTGACCCCCTAAGGGGTTGTCATCGTAAAATGAGTTGTTATGTTCCGGGTGTACATATTTATCAGATTATATAAATTTTGTTTTCGACGGCAATATTACGCAAAATATCTCAAAACTCCTACGTTTTTTTATTTTTTCCATTGCAAAGCCTGCATTTTATGAAAATTCCCTGCACATTATCTCTCCCCTGCTCCTTTCTCATGAGAAAAACAAAACCGACTCTTGGACAGTGCCAATTTTATAACTACCTTTGAACAACAATGATAAGTCAATCATAAAAAATCTTGACATATCGGTTACACGACAACATCTCTGATAATTCTTTCACCCAAAATCTTATTTCATAGAATGAAAAGACAACTATTGAAAATCATCGTTCTGCTCACAGCCTGTGTGGCAGGGCCGCTTCATGCCCAACCGGGCAATGCCTTGCCGGAATCGGTCTATGAAGGCTTACCTTTTGAGATGAAAAAGGTAGAGCAACCCCGTTTCGCCCGACACATTGTGTCGATAACCGAATTCGGAGCCGTACCCGACGGCAAGACGCTGAATACCGAAGCCATAAACAATGCCATCGCCACCGTGAGCCGCAAGGGTGGCGGTACGGTTATAATTCCGGCAGGCTACTGGATTACCGGCCCCATCTGCCTGCAAAGCGGTGTAGACCTCCATACCGAAAGAAACGCCTTTGTACTCTTCGCCGAAGACCACAGCCTATACAAGCGCGAGGGGACCCGAAAAGGAGAGCTGTCGCTCTCGCCCATCTATGCCGACCACGCTGACGATATAGCCATCACCGGGCACGGCATCTTCGACGGCAACGGCGACACCTGGCGCATGGTAAAACGCAATAAACTCACAGCCGGACAGTGGAAAGAACGGGTTGCCTCGGGAGGTGTCGTCAACGAGGCTGGCGACGTATGGTATCCAAGCCAAGCCGCCATGGAGGGCGAAGGCTGCCCCAACATGGTACGGCTCTTCGAATGTCGACGCGTACTGCTGCAAGGCATTACCTTCCGCAACTCACCGGCATGGTGCATTCACCCCATTCACTGCGAAGACCTCACCATACACGAGGTTTCGGTCATCAACCCGTGGTATTCGCAAAACGGCGACGCCCTCGATGTGGAGTCATGCGACCGGGTAGTCATCTACGACTGCACCTTCGATGCGGGCGACGATGCCATCTGCCTCAAATCGGGCAAAGACAAGGCCGGACGCGAACGGGGCTGGCCCTGCCAGAATGTAATCGCCCGCAACAATGTGGTGTATCACGGACACGGCGGCTTTGTCGTGGGCAGCGAAATGTCGGGTGGCGTAAAGAACATCTTCATCGACAACTGCACCTTTATCGGCACCGACGTGGGTATCCGCTTCAAAAGCACCCGGGGCCGCGGCGGTGTAGTGGAGAACATCTACTGCCACAACATCAACATGTTTGATATTGCCAACGAGAATATTCTCTTCGACCTTTACTACGGTGTCAAGAACAAAGACAACCGTCCGGTCGCCGTCGACGAGGGCACTCCTCAATTCCGCAACATATATATAGCCAACGTGAAAGCCATCGGCGGACGCTGCGCCATGCTCTTCAACGGACTGCCTGAAATGCCCGTAAAAAATATTAAGCTGAAAAACATCTATATCTCGGACTGCACAACCGGAGCCATCATTCGCCAGTCGGAAAATGTCGTCATGGAGAATGTCGACATCATTCCCCAAAGAGGCGATGCCGTCGTCTGGGAGCAGGTAAAGAATGCCACGTTCAACGGGAAGAAGATAAAATAAACCGGAAGTGGAGCCATCACAATTCGTGCCATACCGACCATGAGTCGCGACGTTTACCGTTGACCTAAAAAAGAAGAGCGAAATCCGATAATCGGATTTCGCTCTTCTTTTATCGATACAGGTCTTTCTGCAACCCCAAAATTACTGAGCCAGTTTTTTCAGAATCAGCGTCAGGTGATTCCAGAATTTCTCCACTGCGGGAATGTGCATCTTCTCATCGGGAGAGTGTACACCGCGCAACGTAGGGCCAAATGAAATCATGTGCAAGTCGGGGTTCTTGGTCAGGAACAATCCACATTCAAGACCGGCATGTATGGCCTTTACGGCAGGAGTGATGCCCTACAGCTCTTCATAGGCCTTTACGGCAACATCGAGCAGCAGCGATTTGAGATTGGGTTTCCAGCCGGGATAGCCGTCGCTATGGGTAGGTACAGCTCCTGCCAGGGCAAAGAGATTCTCGACCTGACCGGCAATGTCTCTTTTGAGCGACTCAACCGAACTGCGCTGACTGGTAGCTACGACTATCGTGTGATTCTCTTTCATCTTCACCGATGCCAAATTGGTCGACGTCTCCACCAGACCGGGCATATCGCGGCTCATGCCTATCACACCGTGAGGGCAGGCATAGAGTGCGCGCAGCAAGGCAACAGCAGTCTTTTTGTCGATGCATTCGGCAGGTGCGTCGCACGACGACAAGGCAACCGTCACGGCAGGATCGGTATCGGCCAGCTCCGACTCAACGACAGACTGGAAGATGTTCAAATCGACACGCACAGCCTCTTTACTATCAGCCGGCACGGCAATTATTGCCCAAGCCTCACGGGGAATGGCATTCCGCAGGTTACCACCGTCGATGGCACACAACTGCATATCGTATTTGGCCAGACAACTGCACAGGAAACGAGAAAGTATCTTATTGGCATTTCCCCTGCCTGCGTTTATATCGCTACCGGAGTGTCCACCTTGCAGCTTCGACACCGAGATGCGCAACGCTACATGACCGGCGGGGAAAGGAACAGCCGTGTAGGTAAATGTCGATGTCGTGTCGATGCCCCCGGCGCAACCGATAAATACTTCGGCCTCATCTTCAGAATCAAGATTGAGCAGATATTTTCCGGTAATGAAACCCTCTTCCATATTAAAGGCTCCGGTAAGACCGGTCTCTTCATCAACCGTAAAGAGAGCTTCAATGGCCGGGTGCACCAAATCGTCAGAAGCCAGCACGGCCAAAGCTGCAGCCATACCTATACCATTGTCGGCCCCCAGTGTCGTACCACGGGCTCTTACCCACTCACCGTCAATATAGGTTTCGATAGGGTCTTTTTCAAAATCATGAGCCACATCGGCATTTTTCTCACACACCATATCCATGTGCGATTGCAAGACAACACCGGGTTTTCCTTCACAACCAGGTGTGGCCGGTTTGGAAATAAGCACGTTACCTATGGCATCGGTGCGTGCAGCCAAATGATGTTTATCGGCAAAATCAAGCAGATAAGCTCTTATCTTTTCTTCTTTTTTAGAGGGACGAGGCACCTGGGTTATCTCATCGAAATAACGCCAAATCAGTTGCGGTTTCAAATCTTTGATTTTCATAGTTATTCTAATTTGTGAGACAAACTGGCACCTCAGAAGTCCATATCTGTTAAAAAGTTTTATAAATTAATATAAACCTCCAAATTGGCCGACAAAAAGTACCAAGTCTCTGTTTCTTCTTTATATTTGCATACAAATATAGCGATTAAATGGTAAAAGTCATTCTTCTTTCCATAATAATTGTGGCCTTTGCCGTATTGTTACTGGGCATAAAGATTTTTTTTGTCAAGGGTGGTCACTTTCCAAAGACACACATCGGAGACAATCCCGAAATGAAAAAAAGGGGTATAACGTGTGCCGTATCGACCGATTTTGCCGAACGCAGAGCCAAAGGTCTTCATCACTAAAACCGAAACCAAAATTTATTATTCACCAAAAACTAAATTATAAGATGTACAAATATTTCATGCTTTCAACGGCCATAGCAGGAGTTCTTCTCTGCTCATCGAGTTGCCAGCAACAGACATCGGCTCCTGCCGCAGCCTCCAACAACGTGCAGGTGCAAGCGGTCGATTTTTCGGGACATCTTCCCATAGCTTATGTCGAAGTCGATTCCTTACTGAGCAACTACAATCTGGCCAAAGACCTCAATGAACAGATGCTCACCCGACAGGAAAATGCCCGTGCCACCATAAACGAGAAAGGCCGTCAACTGGAAAAAGAGGTTGCCGAATTTGAACGGAAAGTAAAAAACAACGCATTCCTCTCTCAGGAACGCTTTGAGCAGGAACAGCAACGATTACTCAAAAAACAACAGGAATTGCAGGCTTATGCCCAACAACTCGAAAACGAGTTGCTGCAAGAACAACAGAAAATGCTCATACAGGTAACCGACTCGATTACCAACTTCATCAAGGAGTACAACAAGGATGGTCGCTACGAGGCCATCCTCAACAACAGCAGCGTACTCTACATAAAACCGGCCTACAACATCACGCCCGAAGTAACAGAGCTGCTCAACAAGAGATACGCCAACAAGCAAAAATAGGGAAACACTCTACAACAAAGAGTAAAGAGGAAGGGGCGACGGATATCCGTCGCCCCTTCCTCTTTATACCAAAAGCTTATTCGCTGCGGAAAATTCCCGACAGGAAACGGCCGAAAAGTTTGCCACCGGCTCGTCGAGAAGAGAAAAACAGATCATTCCGCTCATAAGTACAGAGACCGGCCTCAACAATATGTACAGGAGCAATGCCCGCAGTAACAAGATCGGCCCGATTGGCAGCCCATAAATCGATATGATATCGACCGTCGGCATCGCGCCGGGAAGAGACAATATCACGGGCACTGTAAGCCTCGGTAAAAGCCGCCACCACTTCATCGCCCACCTGAAAGGCCTCCGGCCCGATAGAAGGGCCAATAGCCGCCAGAATGTCGCCGGGGCGACTGCCATAAAAGCGCTGCATCACCTCGACCGTGCGCCGGGCTATATGCCCCACGGTTCCCCGCCAACCGGCATGCGATGCCCCTACCACGCCGTGGCAGGGGTCGTAAAAGAGCAACGGCACACAATCGGCGGTCGAGACAGCCACACACACGCCGGGCAGTGCTGTAACCAGTCCGTCGGCCTGCGAGAGAAAAGCAACGCGCTCCTCCTCGGTGAATTCGAAAAAGTCGGGCAAGAGCGGCAACACCTCATTGCCATGTGCCTGTCGGGGCTGTACAAGCGCCTCGGCGGGGAGCGACAGAGCGCGACACAAGCGTTCGCGATTCTGCATCACGCGCGACAAGGCCTCGCCCGAATGGCGTCCCAGATTAAACGAAGAGAAAGGGTCTCCGGCCACGGCCTCACCCCGCAGGGTCGTAAAGTGGGTAAGTCCGGGGAAATGCGTCCAGGAAGAGAATACGCCCACTTCGACTCCGTCGGCCAGCCTCCGCCGTTCCCACTCAGACTTTGTCGTCGTCCCAGTCATACTCATCATAATTTTCTTCGCCCTCCTCGTCGGCAAAATCATCGTCGTCGAAACGAGGATCGAGATTGTGATGAGACAGCGCAACAACTCGATTGTCTTCGCTGTTGACGGCTTCCCACAAAGCGTCTTTCAATTCGCCGATACCCTGACCGGTAACCGAGGATATATACACGACGGGCAAATCGTCGGGCACGGTCTTCTTCAACTCGGACAACAGTTCATCGTCGAGCATATCGCATTTCGATACCGCCAGTATGCGGTGCTTGTCGAGCAGTTCGGGATTGTAGGCAGCCAGTTCACCGAGAAGTATTTCATAATCACGGGCAATGTCGTCGGAGTCGGCCGGTACCATAAAGAGCAACACGGCGTTGCGCTCGATGTGGCGCAAGAAACGCAGACCGAGGCCTTTGCCCTCGCTCGCGCCCTCGATAATACCGGGAATGTCGGCCATGACAAACGAGCGGTTGTCACGATAGGATACAATGCCGAGGTTGGGCTCCATCGTCGTGAAAGGATAGTCGGCAATCTTGGGTTTAGCCGCCGAGACGGCCGAGAGCAGGGTCGACTTTCCAGCGTTGGGAAAACCCACAAGACCTACGTCGGCGAGCAGTTTCAGTTCAAGGACGACTGTCCGCTCAATAGCCGGTTCGCCGGGCTGGGCATAACGGGGTGTCTGATTGGTTGCACTGCGGAAGTGCCAGTTACCCAATCCGCCGCGCCCACCTTTGAGCAACACGATTTCCTGACCATCGTCGGTCAGTTCGCACAGGAATTCGCCCGTTACGGCATCGTAGGCCACAGTTCCGCACGGCACCTCGATGACACGGTCGGCCCCATCTTTTCCGGTGCTGCGGCAATCACTGCCCGACTCGCCGTTTCCGGCGTAGACATGCCGTTCGTAACGCAGGTGCAACAGGGTCCAGTAATTGCGGTTGGCGCGCAAGATGATGTGTCCGCCGCGACCACCGTCGCCACCGTCGGGGCCACCCTTGGGGGTGTACTTGGCCCGGTGCAGGTGGGCCGAACCGGCGCCACCTTTTCCCGAGCGGCAATAAATCTTTACATAATCGACGAAATTTGATTCGGCCATATCGTGTAGTTTATAAGTTTCGGAACAAACGGGTTCCCCTCCATGAAAGAACCGTTGTACAAAGATAGAGTTTTCTTTTTCTTCCACAAAACAGGAAAGCTCCCGACAAAAAAATCCCTTCACTCCGCAGTCGGGAAATGAAGGGATTTCTGTATCTCTGACAGCTACGGCTGAATACCGGCTGTTTATCAGCAGGCACAACCATCGAGGGCACGAGTGATAGACTCAAAGATTGAGTCGACCGAGCCCATGCCATGAATGGCTTTGTACTTGCCGTTGGCAATATAGAATTCTTTGAGAGGAGTCGTCTGACTGTGGTATACATCAAGACGCTTCTTGATGGTTTCGAGGTTGTCGTCGGAACGACCCGAAACCTGTCCGCGTTTGATGAGACGGTCGATCAACTCGGGCTCATCGACTTCAAGACCTATAACAGCAGAGAGTTCCATGCCACGGTCGCGCAAGAGAGCTTCAAGAGCCTCAGCCTGCGGAATGGTACGGGGAAAACCATCGAAAATAACGCCCTTGCGTGTCTCTGGCGTGGTGTCGAGCAACTTGGCCAGCATATCGATAATGAGCGAATCGGGGAGCAGTTGACCCTTGGAAATGTAACCGTCGGCGATTTTTCCCAGTTCGCTGCCGGCTTTGATTTCTTTACGCAACAAGTCGCCGGTCGAGATATGGTACAAGCCATATTTCTCGATGAGTTTCTCGCTCTGAGTGCCTTTTCCCGAACCCGGGGCACCGAAAATAACAATGTTCATCATAATTTTTACCTATTTCTTGTTTTTCTTTTTTACCTCGTTTCCCAGGCGAGGGGAAAGTCAGTCTAATTATCTATCACATAAATATCTTTAAGGTTTCGCCCCTCTTCGTCATAATCGAGCCCATATCCCACAATGAAATCGCGAGGTATCTCAAAAGCCGCGTAATCGACCGTCAGGTCGTAACGCAACGACTCGGGTTTGAAAAGCAGAGACGCAATCTTGACAAACTTGGGGTTTCGCCGCTGCAAATGCTGCAACAAGGCATGCATTGTCGTGCCGGTATCTACAATATCCTCAACCACAATTACCGTGCGACCATTCACGTCGGCATGGAGGTCCTGCAACAAATCGACCGTTCCGGTTGTCTCGGTTCCCTCATACGACTTCATGCGCATGAAGGCAACCTCGCAGGGGCGGCCTATCTCGCGCAGCAGATCCGATGCAAACATGAAGGCACCGTTCAGCATGACGACAAAAAGCGGAGAAGAATCCTTATCCATCACATCGGCTTCGATGCGACGGGCTACCCGTTTCACGGCACGGGCTATTTCCTCACCCGAGATATAGGGCTTGAATGTCTTGTCTTTGATATGTATCTTTTCCATCTGATTATGAAAGACCGACAAAGGTACAAACTTTACGCTACAAGTCCAGATTTTTTGACGAAAATCGCAACACGATTCACTGTACAATAGAGGATTTTCGGCCGACAAGGCAGATATTCTCAAAAAAACAAATATCTTTGTTTGCAGGATGTCTCTCACCCATACGATAAAGGTCTTCCGCTTCTCTATACAAGGAGTGAGACGGTTTTCCGTTTTTTCAAAAACAGGCCACGATGAAAATATTTACGACCGACAAGATAAAGAAAATCGACCGCTACACCATAGAGCATGAACCGATTGCTTCCATCGACTTGATGGAGCGGGCCGCACGAGCCATTACCCACGAAATTTTGGGACGGTGGGGAAGCAGCCGACCGGTCATGGTATTTGCCGGGCCCGGCAACAATGGAGGTGATGCCCTGGCCGTAGCCCGTATGCTTGCAGAAGCAGGTTACTGGGTCGAATGTATACTTTTCAATCCCAAAAGCCGACTTTCTCCCGACTGTGAAATAAACCGTGACAGACTCTTGAAAACCGACGTGCGATTTCGAGAAGTCATACATGAATTTATGCCGCCTCGGCTTTCCACCGACATGTTAATCATCGACGGACTGTTCGGCTCGGGGCTTACCCGTCCCCTCGAAAATGCCTATGCTTCGGTGGTGCAGTACATCAATGCATCGGGTGCCGACATCGTGTCGATTGACATGCCATCGGGCCTGATGGGTGAAGACAACCAGGCATGCAACTGGCAGAACATCATACACCCCACCCTCACACTCACCCTGCAATTTCCCAAGTTGGCATTCTTTGTGTCGGAAGAGGTTCCGCTCACCGGCACGTGGAAAGTGCTCGACATCGGATTACACCCCGACATCATAGAGACCGAAGACACCCTCTACCATTACCTTCCGCCACACGAAGTTGCCGACTGGCTGAAAGAACGGGAAAAATTCTCAAACAAATACGACTACGGGCACCTGTTAGTGGTAGCCGGGAGCCGGGGCATGGCAGGTGCTGCCGTACTGACAGCCCGCGCTGCCCTGCACAGCGGAGCCGGACTGGTGAGCATACACTCGGCAGCCCGCTGTGAGACCATACTCCAAACGGCCATACCCGAAGCCATGTTCCAAGCCGATACCGACGAAAACATCGTAAGTGAGATACCTCTCTCCCACCGATACGACTGCATAGCCATCGGTCCGGGGCTGGGTTGGAATCCTGCCACGCGGGAAGCATTTGTGAAACTGCTCGCACAAGTATCGATGCCAATGGTAGTCGATGCCGACGCCCTCAACCTCATGCACGACGACACAACACTGCTTGGCCTGCTGCCGCCGATGTCGGTCATCACGCCACACCACAAGGAATTCGATCGGCTCTTCGGTGAGAGCGAGACCTGTTACCAACGGTTACAAAAAGCCATGGAAATGAGCCGCCACTACCATATCGTCATTGTACTGAAAGGAGCCAACACCGCCATTGTATCACCCGACGGCAAGGTCTACTTCAATGCCACGGGCAACCCCGGTATGGCCACAGCCGGCAGCGGCGACACCCTCACCGGCATCATCGCTGCATTGCTATGCCAACATTATGCTCCGGTAAAAGCCGCCATACTCGGCGTCGAACTTCACGGTCTGGCCGGTGACATTGCGGCCGGAAAGGAGTCGCAAGAGTATATCACAGCCGGCGACATCTGTCACAATCTGGGACAGGCCTTTTACCGACTTCATACATTCAAACATACACAGAAACCCTAAAAACAACCATCATCATGCGAAGAATCTTTCTCACCCTCGGCCTTTTTGCGGCACTCGGCGTCTGCGCGCAGGAGACTGTCAAAGTGACGGCCAACAAGTTCAACGGATACGGCATCGTCTACTCCCTGCCGAAAACTGCCATCGACATACGGGTAACCCTCTCCCGCACGATCGAAAAACCGGGACCTTTTGCTCAATATGCCCAGAAATATCTCGGAGAGAACCCGACAATCACCAAGAAGCGTACCGTGTGGAAAATCGAACAGGTCGACATCTTGCCAAAGGGCATTGCCGACCCCGAGAAACGCTATGCCATACAACTGAAAAAAGAGAACCGCACCGCCTTCTACCTGAACGATGGAGGTATGCTCGTGTCGATAAACTGCAAGCCTGAGGCTGCACCCCGACACCCGCAACACCCCCTACACCCAGAAGCTCTAAAAAAAGAGGCGGCCGAGAAAGCTGCGGAATATGCCCAACTCTACACCGAGAGCATGCTCATCAGTTCGTCGGTACGCAATATGGCCGAGACAGCCGCCCAACAGATTTACCTGCTGCGCGAATACCGGCTCGACCTGCTCACGGGCAACAGCGATGAAATTCCGCAAGGCCAGTCGTTTGAAATTCTGCTCAGAGAGATGAACAAGCGTGAATCACTGCTCACCTCTCTCTTCCTGGGTACGGCCGAAAGCGAAACCATCGTTGAAGACATCATTATATCACCCGAGAAAAACAGCGCCGTTGCTTTCCGTTTTTCCGAACGGGAAGGTATTCTCTCCGACGACGACCTCTCGGGCGAACCGATTTACATCCACGTCGATGCCAAAGAAATAGTTGAAGCACCTACCGACGCAAAAGGAAAAGTTGTCGCTCCAGACAAGAACGCCCTGGTCTACATCACTCCAGGCAAAGCCGACGTGAGTGTATTGTACAAAGGTGAAAGCCTGTGTCGTAAAGAGATACCGATGGCTCAACTGGGAGCCGAGTTCGGTATCGACCCATCGGTCTTCTCCGGCAGTGGAGCCGTCGAAGCGACATTCTGCCCCGAGAGCGGAGCCTTGCTGCACATAGGTATTACCGACGAAAAACCGGTAAAATAACTGACGTCCAGACATAAAAGGACAAGGAGAGAGGAGAGTCTGCAACCGCGACTCTCCTCTCTCCTCATTTTAAGAACGCCGGCCATTGGTCAGAAAGCCACTCCTACCCGCAACGAGAGAGCATGATGCAATGTCACCGAGGTTCCGAAATAGCGTTTGTACCCGTCGTCATAAGAGTAATCGGTACTCTGCGACTGCAATACATAAGCCACGCCTACATTGAGCGCACAGCGACCTACCAATGCAAACCGCACCCCGAGTGCGGGTGTGAAATAGGCGCCCATCGCCCAAATCGAATCGTCTTTCTTTCCGGGCGAAAAGCCTACCCGTACATCGGCGTAAGGCGACAATTCACTGTCTCTGAACGTAAATCGTGCAGCGGCATAAACAGGTGTAAAAAATGCTTCGCGATACACATCGCAGGCTACACCTCCACCGATAAAAAGCCAAGGGTTGAACGCATAGCCGTGTGTTGTTGATACCGACACGGCACTCTCGCCAGTCATCGTGGCCAACAGAGAGACGTCGGCAAAGCCCTCATAGCCGGGGCCTTTATGGTGAGAGAAAGAAGGTCCTGTAACACTACCGACCGCATGAGTTGCAACCGGCTCGTCGGTATTGCAGTTCTGGAATTCCGACATGATAGAGCTGTTCTCGGACGG
>CAJLYN010000042.1 GCA_905210875.1 uncultured Bacteroides sp.
ATAAATATTGCAAAATCGCCTTCAACAGACTATGAATATCATGTGGTTGAGGTAGTAAGAGGTTCTTCCGATTACAGTGCTTTTATATTGCAAGAACTCCAAGCGCATCATATCAAATATCATCGCGCCCCAATCAGAGGGAATAAATTAAGTATTATACTGTTTCCGATATGGTTCTTATTTATCTATTTGAAATATTCTCCACAAATAATTCATACCCATACTGAGGTACCTGATTTATCGGTGTATCTGTTTCATTTTTTACAAAAGCTCACTTTTCGTAGAGTGAGATATGTACGCACTATTCACAATACCGTGTTGTGGACGAAATGGAACAGAATAGGAAATATGGTAGAACGATTTTTTATTCGGCACGATGCCAATATTGCCATATCACACGCTGTACAATACAGTTATCAAGACAAATATAAAGTAAAGCCACCTATTGTCTTTAACGGAGTAGAAGTTGCTAAACAAAAAGACTTTCAGTATATAATTCCGCACAAGGTTAATATTCTTTTTGCCGGACGACTCGAATACCAAAAAGGAATAGATGAACTGGTCTCTGTAATCACCCATTTTGCCAATGACCCATCGTTGTTTTTTCATATCATAGGGAGCGGTTCTTTAAGACCGAAAATAGAAATTCTTACGAGATTTTCAAATGTCAGTTATTATGACAAGATTTATAACCTGTCCCAATATCTCAATTCATTTGATTATGTTTTCATGCCTTCAAATTTTGAGGGGTTAGCAACCTTATCAATAGAATCTAGTTTAAGCAGAACCCCCGTTATTATAAATAGTTGTAAAGGGTTGGATGAAACTCTTCCGCCTAATTGGCCACTGAAAGTAAATAATAATTCTGTGAGTGGATATATTCATATTTTTCAAAATCTGCCCCATAAAAAAGACTATGAGAAATGGGTACAGATTGGATATGATTATGCGAAAACACTATTCAGTATTGAGCAAATGCAACAAAACTATGAAGGTGTATATAAATCAATGAAAAATTTATCTTAAAAATAGCTTTATGCGAATATCAGAAATAATAAACATTCTTATTTCTATACCAAAAACAATTCTATTGAATTTTAGACACTTGCCTTTTCCACAAGCTATAAAATTACCGATATGGATAGCATACAATTGTAAAATATCGATTAAGGGAAAAATTATATTAAAGCGAACTCCTTCTCTTGCAATGATACGTATAGGGTACCATAAAGTTGCAATTATGGAACCAAACGAAAAAACCGTAATTAAAGTGGGAAAAACGGGTACTCTTATTTTTGAAGGTTCTGCTCATATTGGTAAAGGTTCTAAAATCTATGTTTCTAATAATGCAAAGTTGAAATTGGGCGATAATTTTGCCATATCAGCCTCTACACAGATTTTTTGTCAGAAATCTATCTCATTCGGACGGGACATACAGTTTAGTTGGGACTGTTTGGTAATGGATTCAGACTCTCATCGAATATATGTTGATGGAACACAAATAAACGCTGATAAAGGAGTCTCTTTTGGAAATAAGATTTGGATTGGCTGTAGATGTACAATTTTAAAAGGGTCTGTTATTCCTGACGGTTGTGTAATAGCTGCGACAAGTTGCACAACAGGAAAGAATTACGAGCCTAATACAATTATTGCCGGAATACCGGCTAAGAGTATCAAAAAAATTTCATCATGGGAAATATGAAACAGAATTTACCACGGATTCTTTTTATTATGCATATGCCGCCGCCGGTGCATGGTGCTGCCATGATGGGGAAATATATTCATGATAGCCGATTGGTGAATGAGGCGTTCGATTGCCGGTATATCAACCTAGCTACGGCGGCCAATCTGGAAGATATAGGCAAAGTGCGATTGTCGAAACTGACCGATTTTTCGCGTCTGCTCGGGCGTATTCGTGCGGAGTATCGCTCGTTCCGTCCCGACTTGGTATATGTAACGCCCAATGCCAGCGGAGGCGCTTTCCTCAAAGACTTTGTCGTGGTGCAGATGCTTAAATCACTGGGGGCTCGTGTCGTGGTTCACTATCACAACAAAGGGGTATCGAACTATCAACAGAAACCGCTTTTCGACTTTTGTTATAAGAGGTTTTTCAAAGGGGTGAAAGTCATCTTGTTGTCGGAGCTTCTGTATAGCGATTTTTCCCGCTATGTCGCACGAAAAGATGTAGAGATTTGCGCCAACGGCATTCCCGAACTTTTTGCAAAGGAACCTGCTTTTCTCCGGAAACATAAAAAGGTAAACATACTGTTCCTCTCCAACCTGATTGCTTCGAAAGGAGTGTATGTGCTGCTTGATGCTTTGCAGATACTCAAAAAACAGGAATATGCCGTGTCGTGTACGTTTGTCGGCGGAGAGACGCAGGAGATTTCGGCAGCGACTTTTGCCCAGGCCGTAGCGCAACGCCACCTCGACGAGAGTGTCGTCTATGCCGGAAGCAAATATGGAGAGGCAAAGGCAGCCTGTTTTGAGGAGGCTGACATCTTTGTCTTTCCCACGTTTTATCACAACGAATCGTTCCCGCTGGTCAATCTCGAAGCCATGCAATATAAATTACCGGTGGTTTCGACCGATGAAGGTGGTATAAGAGACATCGTCGAAGATGGCGTTACTGGATTTATCGTTCCGAAAGAAAATGCGGCAGCTTTGGCCGAAAAGATAGCTGTTCTCGTTGATGATGAAAGGCTGCGGGGGAAAATGGGTGAAGCCGGTTACAAACGATATAAAGAGCTATTTACACTATCGATTTTTGAAACTCATTTTGTGCAAACACTCCGAAAGGTTTGCGCTCAGAAATAATTCACGTTAGATTTTTATCCGCTCTAATATAATTTCCAAAAAATTCAGCTGAAAACCGTTTCGCTCTTATAGAAAAAGGTGGAACTGCCGAATTTACTTGATGATAAAAATTTCTGGATTTGAATAAGCCAATATTTCCGTTTACACATTCTATCACAACGTCCGTTGGTCAATCTCGAAGCCATGCAATATAAATTGTCAGTGGTTTGACCCATGACGACAGTATAAGAGATATCGTCACAGATGGTGTTGCGGGATTTATCGTTCCCCAAAAATGCAACGGCTTTGGCGAAAAGATAGCTGTTCTCGCCGATAATGAAGCGTTACGCTTCAAGATGGGCAAGACTGGTTATGACAATCATAAAAACTTTACATTATCGATTTTTGAAACTCATTTTCTGCAAGCACTTCTTTGTGTTTTCCGTGAATAAATATTCGATATTTTTTACTCAATTATATATAAAATGATTCATTTGAAAACTATTTCGCTTTTACGAGGAAAGGCGGAACTGGGAAATTTGCCTGATGGTAAATTATTGATTAATACTATCAATGCTCATTCGTATAATAATGCGCAAAAAGACCCGCTCTTTGCTGAGGCGTTATTGTCGGGTGGAATGTTGATACCCGACGGAGAGAGTATCGTGCTGGCTGTTCGCTGGCTGCGACATGAGCATATCGAACGGATCCCAGGTTGGGACCTGTTTAAGTACGAGATGGATCGTCTCAATCAAAAGGGTGGAACCTGTTTCTTCTTGGGCGCTAGTGAAAAGACGCTTCAACTGATTAAGGAGAAAGCACTGGTAGTATATCCTCATATCACTGTCGCGACCTACTCCCCACCATTCAAATCGGTATTTACTGATGAAGATAACCGAGCCATGATAGAAGCAGTAAACCGTGTGAAACCGGATCTTCTATGGGTAGGCATGACAGCCCCCAAACAAGAAAAATGGGCGTATACTCATTATGACGAGCTCGACGTACGGGGTCATATTGGGGCTATTGGTGCGGTATTCGACTTCTTTGCCGGTACCGTAAAGCGGGCTCCTGAAGCCTGGCAGAAGCGGGGTTTGGAGTGGGCCTATCGTCTGCTGAAAGAACCCCGACGCATGTGGCGGCGCTATCTGCTGGGAAACCTGATCTTCTTCCGTTACATGATAAAAGAGAAATTCGGATAAAACCCAATAAAAAAGAGCGTGATACGCAGAGATATTTTGAAAATATTCCGACATTTTTACAGATAAAAGAAATGCGAAAAAGGTACTGAACAACCGACTTTTCGCATTTTTGTTTTTTAATCTGTGCTTTTGTGCTGTTTTTTCCATAATTCTATTACCTTTGCCAATCAATATATAGAAAAAGCCCTATTATATGCCTAAAATATCCGAGCGGGGACAAATCATGCCCGCCTCACCTATTCGCAAACTTGTGCCGTTGGCCAATAAAGCCAAAAAACGGGGAATCAAAGTATATCATCTGAATATCGGTCAGCCCGACCTGCCAACGCCCGAAGTGGGGCTTGAAGCCGCCCGTCACATCGACCGCAAGGTGTTGGAGTACAGCCCGAGTGAAGGAATCTACAGTTTTCGTGAAAAGCTGGTGGGTTATTATGCCAAGTTCAACATCAATGTCAATGTCGATGATATTATCATCACAACCGGTGGATCAGAAGCTGTGCTCTTTGCATTCATGGCCTGCCTCGACCCCGGAGATGAAATCATCGTGCCAGAACCGGCATATGCCAACTATATGGCGTTTGCCATATCGGCCGGAGCCACCATCAAAACGTTACCTTCTTCAATCGACGAAGGGTTTGCTCTCCCACCCATAGAGAAGTTTGAAGAACTGATAACTCCCCGTACCAAAGGTATATTGATATGTAACCCCAACAATCCTACGGGTTATCTGTATACACAAAAAGAGATGAACCAGATACGCGACATTGTGAAAAAACACGATCTGTTTCTCTTTTCCGATGAAGTGTATCGCGAATTCTGTTATACGGGAGCTGCCTACATTTCGGCTTTTCATCTTTCCGGGATTGAAAATAATGTTGTACTCATAGACTCGGTTTCAAAACGATACAGCGAATGTGGCATCCGCATCGGAGCGCTCATCACCAAAAACGAAGAGCTGAAAAAGAATGTGATGAAGTTCTGTCAGGCCCGGTTGAGCCCTCCCCTTATAGGCCAAATCATAGCCGAAGCCTCACTCGATGCATCGGCCGAATACATGTCGGAAGTTTACAACGAATATGTTGAACGGCGCAAATTCCTGATTGACGGCATTAATCGTATTCCCGGCTGCTACTCACCCATTCCCATGGGAGCTTTCTATACCATGGCCAAGTTGCCGGTAGATAATGCCGATGACTTCTGCGCCTGGTGTCTCGAACATTTTGAATATGAAGGGCAGACCGTATTCATGGCGCCCGGTTCGGGATTCTATACGACACCGGGGCTTGGGTACAATGAAGTGCGACTGGCCTATGTCTTGAAGAAAGAAGACCTGGCCAAGGCCTTAATCGTGCTGCAAAAAGCCCTGGAGGCCTACCCGGGACGTACCTTATGAAGGTAGAACTGTTTATTGCCAAACGCATTCATACCCGGGGCGGAAAAACCGGCCCGGCACAAACTCCTCCGGCCATACGCATTGCGACATGGGGTGTCGCATTGGGTATGGCCATTATGATTCTGGCCGTTTCGATTGTCATTGGCTTCAAGCGAGAAATCAGTGAAAAGGTAATAGGTTTCGGCTCTCATATCCAAATAACGGGAGCCCCTTTTGAGAATGCCTACGAGACATCGCCCATAGCCCTTTCTCCTGCCATCGACTCGATGCTGGCTGCCCAACCGTCGATAGACAATTATGCCTTGTTTGCCATAAAACCCGGTATACTGAAAACCGACTCCGATTTTCTGGGCATCTCCTTAAAAGGTATTACACCCGACTATCCGACCGATTTTATTGAGAGCTACTTAACCGACGGGCGCATGCCTCAACTCGACAGAGACTCTCCCAGTAACGAAATACTCCTGTCACAGTATATGGCCGACAAGTTGCGTCTGAAAGTGGGTGATGCCATCTATTGCTATTTTGTCGAAGAGAGTGTACGTGCCCGCAAGTTTGTGATATCGGGTATCTACCAGACCAACCTGACTGAGTATGACCAGGTATTTGCTTTCGGCGATGCCCGCCAGGTGCAATCGCTCAACCGCTGGGCTGCCGACCAATATAGCGGCATTGAAGTACGCTTGAAGAATGTCGATGATCTCGACCGTGTAAACGAACAGCTCTATGGCGAACTTCTGTTTAAGAAAGACAAATACCATGCATCGTATTTTTCCCATACCATACGGGAGCTTAATCCGCAACTTTTCAATTGGCTTGATTTACTCGACATGAATGTGTGGGTGATTCTTGCACTCATGTCCCTAGTATCGGGCTTTACCATGATTTCGGGGCTACTTGTCATCATACTTGAACACACCCGGATGATAGGGATATTGAAAACGCTTGGAGCACCGAATATTTCCATACGCAAAATATTCATCTATGTAGCGTTGTTTCTTGTGGGGCGCGGTATGTTATGGGGAAATGTTATCGGCATTACATTGTGCCTGTTGCAATACTTCTTTCACATTATCAGGCTCGACCCCGAGATTTACTACATTCCGGCCGTACCCATAACGCTCCACATCGGATATCTTGTGCTGCTTAATGTTGCAGCGTTTATTGTCTCCGTTGCCATGCTGATAGGTCCCTCCTATATTATTGCACGAATAAGCCCCGTAAAAACAGTTAAATTTGAATAACAGCAATCCTTGCCCTATTCGATTTTATTTGTACATTTGTAACTGAAAAGAAGAATTTAATTTCCTTGTGTCTCATATATTCAACATTAAATTCTTTTTGCTATGGAAAAACAGACTTTACATTTCGAAGAGACTCTTGTAGACGGCATCACATATGCTGTAATGAATTTTTTCCAGTTGGTCGGTTGCTTGATTCTGTATCTTCTGACGATATGGGTTCCCTATGTGAATATAGGTACGACTATTGCCATGTCGTATTTGCCGGTAAAAATTGCCAATGAAGAAGCCATATCTCCCACTCATATCTTTAATGCCGGATACAGGAAGCACATGAGTCACTTCTTCATATTATGCGGCATCATGCTTATTTCTTTCATTCCCTCACTGTGTCTCTTTGTCGTTCCTGCCATCGTACTGTATTGGGCCTGGTCGCTCTCGTTCTATTTTCTTCTGGAAAAAGGGAAAAGTCCCATCGAGGCGCTCAAAGCTTCGTACGATGCCACCGATGGCAGCAAATGGTGCATTTTCAGAATATCTATGGTAATAGGCATTGCTCATTTCATTGCATATTACATTGTCAACAAACTCATATGCATATTTATTCCATACTGGATATTCATCATCTTGAACATAATAATCGTCTTGTTTCTTGTGACCATATCATACGGACTTGCCGCTTCGATGTGGAAGCAACTGAAAGATAATGTTGAATAACAAATTCTAACAAAACAGATGCAACAGGGAAACATTCTTTCAACACACTTTTAAGAATCTGTTTCCCTGTTGTTTTTATCTCATAGTGAATAGATGAAGCGCATAGGACTGTTATCGGATACTCATGCATGGTGGGACGACCGCTATGCTCTCTATTTTGAGTCGTGCGACGAAATATGGCATGCGGGTGACATAGGTTCTCTCGATGTGGCTCGTAAACTCGAAGCCATAAAACCATTGCGGGCCGTATATGGAAATATCGACGGGCAGGAGATACGAGCCATCTACCCCAAAAGCCAACGGTTCACCATTGAAGGGGCTGACGTGTGGATAACCCACATTGGCGGTTACCCGGGTAAATACGACGCATCTGTTGTCCCGGAAATATTCAGAAATCCTCCTTCACTCTTTGTCTCGGGACACTCCCATATACTTAAAGTTATGTATGACAAAAAATTACAGCTTTTACATATCAATCCCGGAGCTGCCGGAAAGTATGGCTTTCACAAGCAACGTACACTGGTGCGCTTCACTGTCGACTCGGGTCGCTTCTCCAACCTGGAAGTCATCGAACTGGCCGACAAACGCTAAATTCAGAATATATCAAAAACAAATCACCCACTAATAATTATTATCTATGAAAGATTTTCTCAAATTTACCCTGGCTACCATTGTGGGCTTACTCATAACAGGAGCCATTGTAACCGTGCTTGGCATCGTGACCCTACTGGGCTTTGCCGTGACAGCCGACACAGAAACTGTTGTCAAAGAGAATTCTGTTTTTGTACTGGACCTGAAAGGAAATGTTTCGGAACGGAGTTTCGACAATCCGTTCGGTTCGCTGTTTGGCGACAACACCACAGTCAACGGACTGGACGACATCGTTGCTTCCATCAAAAAGGCAAAAGAAAACCCGAATATCAAAGGTCTCTGCCTCAATGCCGGCGGATTTGCCTGTTCGACGGCCTCTCTGCAAGAAATCCGCCGTGCACTTGCCGATTTCAAGGAGAGCGGTAAATTCCTTATCGCCTATGGCGACAGTTACACGCAAAGCACCTACTACCTGGCCAGTATTGCCGACAACGTGATACTCAACCCCTCGGGCAACATATCATGGCACGGTATGGCCAGCCGTATTATGTTCTACAAAGATCTCCTGGCAAAAGTAGGTGTGGAGATGCAGGTATTCCGTGTAGGAACCTATAAATCGGCGGTAGAACCTTACATTGCCAACGAAATGAGCAAGGCCAACAAGGAACAGACTCTGGCTTACATGCAATCGCTCTGGAATCAAATAGTAAGCGATGTATCGGCATCACGGCATTTATCTACCGACTCTCTGAATATGCTGGCCGATAAAAACATGGATTATGTGCCGGCAGCAGAATACATACAATGTGGACTCGCCGATACATTAATGTATAAAGATCAAGTCGTTGACTATCTGAAAACGCGACTGGGAATAACCGATGCCAAAAAGAAGCCCAGCGTTTTGACCCTTGGCGAGATGTTGAACGTAAAAGAAACAGCCCCCAAAAACAAAAGTAAGAATCTGATAGCCGTATATTACGCCTACGGATCGATAGACAATGCCATGGGAGGCTCATTCGGGACCGAAGGCATACACTCCGAGCAAGTGATACTCGACCTTCGTCGACTGCGTGAGGACGATAACGTAAAAACTGTCGTAATGCGCGTCAACTCCCCCGGTGGAAGTGCATACGGAAGTGAACAGATATGGCGAGAGGTTTCGTTGCTAAAAGAGAAAAAACCGGTTGTCGTATCGATGGGCGACTATGCCGCATCGGGAGGATACTACATTTCTTGTGCGGCTGACTGGATTGTGGCCGAAGCTACAACTCTTACCGGCTCCATCGGTATATTCGGCATGATACCTGACCCGTCGAAATTACTCACCGAGACACTTGACCTTCATTTTGACGGAGTAAAAACAAATCGCCTTGCCGATATGGGAGCCATGGGTCGCCCCATGAATGCCGAAGAACGCAACCTGTTCCAAAATATGGTCAATGATGGTTATGAACTCTTTACCAAGCGTTGTGCCGACGGTCGAGGCATGTCGGTCGAAGCCATAAAGAAAATTGCGGAGGGTCGCGTATGGACCGGAGAGATGGCCAAGAGTCTGAATCTTGTCGATCAACTCGGTGGTATCGACGATGCCATAGCCGCAGCTGCCGATCGAGCCAAACTGGACAATTACCGCATCATAACTTATCCTGAGAAAACCGACTTCCTGACTAAACTTCTTTCCAACGTAAGTCCAGAACGTTACATCAACGAAAAAGTAGAATCAATGTTCGGCTCTTACGGTAAAGGTCTGCTTTTCTTAAAAAACATAGATAAAATCGACCGGCTGCAAGCTCTGATGCCGTTTGATATCGTTATCGAATAAGAGTGCTCTACATTTCTATCTTTTATCGTCCGATGGGTCCATATACCTGTCGGACGATATTTTTTCAATCCATCTCCACGCTTATTTGTAGCCGATTTAAACAATTTTATTGGGCTCAAAGCTTTTATTTCTCGTTTGGAATCGTTATATTTGTAAGACGCCAAAGGAGGTTGTGACCAAATGACCCAAGCTCAGGAGGCGAAAAAAGTCCTCTTTCGTCGCACTCCTATTTCTGCCATACACGAATAGTCTGCATTCGATATAACCTTAAAAACTATTGCGCCATGGGAAAAAAGAATTTCGTTTTGGACACCAATGTTCTTCTGCATGACCACAAGTGTATTTTCAACTTTCAGGAGAACGATATTTTTATCCCGATTATCGTATTGGAAGAGTTGGACAAATTCAAGAAAGGGAACGAGGAAATTAATTACAATGCCCGGGAATTTGCCCGTCAACTCGACAAATATACCGATAAAGACTTCTTTGAAAAGGGAGCACAACTGGGCCCCGACCTGGGCCGATTGTCGATTATCGTCAACTGCTCACTCAATAAACGAGTAAAGGAAGCTTTTCACGAAGATAAGCCCGACCATCGCATTCTATCAGCGGCCATAGAGGTTGCCGAGCAACATAAGGATATGCGCACCATCTTTGTAACCAAGGATATAAATCTGCGCATGAAGGCTCGTGCCTTGGGTATCGAAACCGAAGACTATACCAACGACAAAGTAAAAAATGACGATCTTTTTGCCAATGAACATCGTACGATTACCGGTGTAGCTCCCGATATAATCGATGCCATATACAGTTCAAAAAAAGGAATCCCCGCAGAACAAATTGGCGTAAAATTACGAACCAATGAATGTTTTGTTCTCGACAGTGGAACCTCTTCGGTGCTCGCTCGCTATGTAACTGCCGAAGGTATGGTGAGGAAAGTGACCAAGGAAAAAAATTTCGGCATAGAACCACGCAATGCCGAACAAGCGTTTGCATTTGATTTATTGAATGACGACAGCATTAAACTGCTGGCCATTACCGGTAAAGCCGGAACAGGAAAAACCCTTTTGGCCCTGGCCGGAGCCTTGAAACAGCACGGACTGTACAAGCAGATACTCCTTGCCCGCCCCATCGTTTCTCTCTCAAACAAAGATCTTGGATTCCTTCCCGGCGACGAGAAACAAAAAATAGCGCCCTACATGCAACCCCTCTTTGACAATCTGAATGTGATTAAACGGCAATTCTCTCTCGACAGCAACGATTACCGTGCCCTTCAAGAGATGCAAGCCGGCGGGAATCTAGTTATCGAAGCTCTGGCCTACATTCGGGGGCGTAGCTTGTCCGACACATTTTGTATCATAGATGAAGCCCAGAACCTTACACCGCACGAGATTAAAACCATCATCACCCGTGCTGCTGAAGGTACCAAGATGGTCTTTACCGGTGATGTGTACCAAATCGACTCTCCCTACCTCGATACCCAGTCAAACGGTCTGGCCTATATGATAGACCGTATGCAGGGGCAAGAAATCTTCGGACACGTCAATCTGGTAAAAGGCGAGCGCAGCAAACTCTCGGAGTTGGCCAGTAATTTGTTATAATTCGACCCTACCATTGACTTCAAAGCCAGCCTGCCAATACGGCAGGCTGGCTTTGAAGTTTTTCCACGGCCTTTCTGAATATAACCGTAAAGCTATTTCTTATTTTCTTTCTTTTACTTCTTTTGGTAAATATAATATTGGATTATTCGTTTCTGCATTGTATCTTTGCAGAATAAATACGATAAAAAGATAAAGAACTGATAACAAATAAATTACACAATTATGAATTTTGTTACGAACGAAAAACTCACCATTGTGGGTGCAGCCGGTATGATTGGCTCGAACATGGCACAAACTGCCATCATGATGAAATTGACTCCCAACATCTGTCTTTACGACCCCTATGCACCGGGTCTGGAAGGCGTTGCCGAAGAGTTGTTCCACTGCGGTTTTGAAGGGGTAAACATCACCTATACCTCCGACATCAAAGAGGCATTGACTGGAGCCAAATACATCATCAATTCGGGTGGCGCTGCCCGTAAAGCCGGCATGACGCGCGAAGATTTGCTCAAAGGTAATGCTGCCATTGCCGAAGAGTTTGGTCAAAACGTAAAGAAATATTGCCCCGACGTTAAACACATCGTCATCATTTTCAATCCAGCCGACATTACCGGTCTTATCGTTCTTCTGCACTCGGGCCTGAAACCCTCACAGGTTACAACTCTGGCCGCTCTCGACTCTACCCGTCTGCGCAGCGAACTTGCCAAATATTTCCATATTTCGATGGATGCCGTAGAAAACTGCCGTACCTATGGCGGCCACGGTGAACAAATGGCTGTCTTTGCCTCAACGGCCAAAGTGAACGGCAAACCGCTGACCGAAATTATCGGAACCGATGCTTTATCGAAAGAGCAATGGGCCGAGATACAACAAAAGGTAACCAAAGGTGGTGCCAACATCATTGCCCTGCGCGGTCGCTCCTCGTTCCAAAGCCCCGCTTACGTGTCGGTAGAGATGATTGCTGCCGCCATGGGTGGACAGCCCTTCCGCTGGCCGGCCGGAACGTATGTATCGAACGGTAAATTTGACCACATCATGATGGCATGGGAAACCAGCATCTCAGCCGATGGATGCCACCTGAAAGAGGTAAAAGGAACTCCCGAGGAAGAGGCTGCCCTCGAAAAGAGCTACGAACACCTCTGCGCTCTCCGCGACGAAGTAATCGCCATGGGTGTACTGCCAGCTATCAGCGAGTGGAACAAAATCAACCCCAACATTCGATAATCATCACGAATTTCTCGCAATAAAGCAAAAAAAATGGCTGCACTCTTTGGTGCAGCCATTTTTTTGCTTTTTGAACGAAGTTTAGGAATCTTCTTACCAGAATTTGATTAATAATGACATTCTATATTGGACTCTCTTTCAACAAAAAAGGGGGTTGCATTGTGAAAATGCAACCCCCAAAACTTAT
>CAJLYN010000043.1 GCA_905210875.1 uncultured Bacteroides sp.
GTTACATCGTGGTGGTCGACATCGGTGGCCGGTCGGTCTCAGCCGACTACTCGGTGATTGTCGTCTTCGACCGTTACTGGCAGATGTATGGCGGTGTGCCCGAGGTTGTTGCCCAGTGGCGCGGACACATCGATCACGACCTTCTGGCCTGGAAAGCGGCCCAGATAGCCGCGTTTTACCAAGAGGCTCTGCTCGTTATCGAGAGCAATACGCTTGAAACCGAGCACACCGACGGAGAGCACACCGAGTACATACTCGATACCCTCTCCGACGCCTACTCGCATCTCTATGCGCGGGCCTCTTCCGAGACGATACGCTCATCGGCACCGTCGCGATGGGGTTTTCACATGAACCGTTCGACCAAGACGCTCATCATCAACCATCAGATACAGATGCTGCGCGAGAGCGGCTATGTCGAGCGCGACCTGCTGGCCTGCTACGAACACGATGTCTTCGAGCGCAAGCCCAACGGCAGTTTCGGCGCCATGGACGGGCACCACGACGATATTCTCATTACCCGTTGCATCGGTACCTATATATGCTATTCCGAGCCGTTGCCCGTCATCGTCGACCGCGTGCCCCGTGCTCGTCGCCACCCGTCGATGCCTCTCAGTGAGGCCACTATGTAGAGAAAAAATAAAAAACGGCGGCAAAAAATTTGGGTTATTGAAAATAAGTGCGTACATTTGCGGCTCTTATTCCGTGGCGGGTTCACAAGAGCGGTCCATCAGGACGGACGGCCACCCGGCGGAGGTAACCTGTAATTATTTAAAAAACAGATGTACGTAATTGTAGAAATCCAAGGACAGCAGTTCAAGGCCGAAGCCGGCAAGAGACTCTATGTTCACCGTCTGGACGCAGAACAAGGTGCTGCTGTTGAGTTTGACAAAGTATTGTTGGTCGACAACGACGGAGCCGTAAAAGTAGGCGCTCCCACCGTAGAAGGTGCAAAAGTTGTTTGCGAAGTTCTCTCACATCTTAAAGGCGAACGTATCATCGTCTTCAAGAAGAAAAGAAGAAAAGGATACCGCAAACGCAACGGTCACCGTCAATGCTTTACCGAAGTGTTAATTAAAGATATTGTTGCTTAACCACTGATTAAACGAGAAGAAAATGGCACACAAGAAAGGTGTAGGTAGTTCAAAGAACGGCCGCGAATCAGAAAGTAAAAGATTAGGTGTGAAAGTCTTTGGCGGACAAGTAGCGAAAGCTGGAAATATCCTCGTGCGTCAGAGAGGTACGGTACACCACCCCGGAGTAAATGTAGGTATGGGCAAAGACCACACCTTGTTTGCCCTCATCGATGGTGTTGTTGTATTCCGTAAGAAACAAGACAACCGTTCCTACGTTTCGGTTGAACCCCAAAACTAAGATTATTCCTCAGAGGCGACGCTTGCCGTTGCAAGTAAGGAACATAGACAAGTAAGAAAACAGGGTATCGGCATAACCGGTACCCTGTTTTGCTTTTCATGCGAAGACCGTAGCCGGTATAACATTTCGTGTTGTTTCTCCTGCTGAAAATGGCATTTTGATTTTTTTAATCCCTTTGTTATAGAAAATAATTGGTTTGACGGGTTGAAAAAGTGTATCTTTGTCCCCCGTTGAATCAAATCTACATCCCGATATGACCACACCTGCCCCCACCCGTCCCTGTCGCATATTGTTTGTCTGCCTCGGCAATATATGCCGTTCGCCGGCTGCTGAGGGCATCATGCGGCAAAAGGTGAAAGAGCGTGGCCTGTCGTCGGTTTTCGACATCGATTCGGCAGGTACCTACGGCGGTCATGCGGGCAATCTGCCCGACCCCCGTATGCGGGCTCATGCCGCCCGTCGGGGCTATCGTCTCGAACATCGCTCGCGACCCATTACGACCGACGATTTCGACCGTTTCGACCTTATCATCGGTATGGACGACATGAACATCGAGAATCTGCGCCGCCTGGCGCCCGATGCTGATGCTTGGACGAAGATTCACCGCATGACCGACTATTCCCGCCGCTATGCCCACGATCATGTGCCCGATCCCTATTACAGTGGGGCCGACGGTTTCGAACTGGTGCTCGACCTGCTCGAAGATGCCTGCGACGGCTTGTTGGACCATCTCATCGAGGCCGATGTGAAGGGACGCCCCGGTTTTTGAATTTTTTGTGTATGAAAAAGAAGATACTTATTATAGGTCTGCTGGTGGCTTGTGTGAGCGGTGTTTGGGCCCGTTCACATGCCGATGGCGATACGGTGGTGATTGTGCGTCCCGATATGGAAGCTATCAGGCAGGCTGTGCAGGACAGTAAGTCGCCCTACTACTACCCGCGACTTATCGAGCGTTATCTCAGTCGCGACACAACCTTGACGCCTGACGATTATCGGCATCTCTATCTGGGCTATTCTTTCCAGGACGATTACGACCCGTACAGGGTCTCTTCTTATGAGACGTCGCTCGACACCTTGTATCGCCGTTGCGATTACAGCGAGGAAGAGTGTCGGGCTCTGATACGGTATGCCGAGCAGGTATTGGCCGATAATCCGTTTGACATGCGGCGCATGACTTTGCTGGCTTATGTCCATAATCTGTTGGGCCATCACTCCGAAGTGGTTTTCTGGCAGACGCGCATTCACTATCTGCTCGATGCCATCTTGTCTACCGGTGACGGCCGCACACCCGAAACGGCCTGGTATATTATCGAGCCGGTGCATGCCTATGACCTGCTCAATACGCTGGGAGTTGTTGCCGAGTCGTATGAGTTCCGACCGCCCTGTTACGATTACATACAGGTTTACGACCTCATAGGCAATGCCCGTGGATTTTATTTCAACGTGAGCCGTATTCTCGAAGAGTACAACAAGAAGTTTTCCGAGTAGGTCTGCCACCTGTCGGGCGACCGGGTTGTCCTGTTCGCCTTCGGAAAGACCAGAAAAAAGAGCCATACTCTCTTCCGATAGTGAAGAGATGTATGGCTCTTTCCGTCATGAAAAGAAAAAATAGTATAGAGGTTGTTCCATGTTCATCGAGGCACGGCCTTGCCGAACATCTCGTGGCTATCTTAGGGGCATGACTTGTTGCTGTGGCGTTGCCTGCGAGAGTGTCTGTGCCATGGTGGCAAGGGCCGAAGCCTCCTGGTCTTGCTTGTCGAGGCTCTGCAACAGTCGGTCGGAGAAGGGGAAAGCTCCGTTTTCGAGTAACATTCTGAGCGAAATCTGTCCCATGCGGAAGAGTTCGAGCAGGAATTCGTTGGACGATGTGCGGAGTACCGGTGAAGAGGGCGATTCAATGATGTTGATGTCGACCTCGGCATTACGCACTTCGTCGGGAGTGTAAGGCAGCTCTCGAACCTTTATCTTATCGCCGGCAATATCGACATATTGCGGGTAATCATAGTATTGCTGAATGGTTTTCAGCAGTTTGGTATCGCGATTCTCTCTGAAAGTCTTGAACGACTCGAAGATGTCGACCAGATTTACGCCGGCATTCTGCACCTGCTGGAAGTATAGGGCGGCCGGTGTACCGACGTTGGGAGTCTGTCCCTGCATGGGGCCGTGTATGCCCGATATGTCGTCGAGCAGTTGCATTTGCAGCCGCAGCAGTTCATAGGCACCGATGTTGGTGGCGTTGATGGCGATTTGTTGCGGGAGAGCCTCGCCGGGTTTGGGCTTGAAGAGAATCACGCCGTTGTAGCGGGTCCACTCCTCGGCAATGTCTTCGATGGTCATGCCGTCGGGAATCTGGTTCTCGGGAAACAGCAGTACACCTTTGGCACTCGAACCCATGATGAAGTCGACCAGGGTGATGAGTCGGTTGATGTAGCGTTGCTGGTCGATGACATCTTCGACAAAGGAGTGGATTTCGCCGTCGATAAGCGGGTAGAGCTTGAACACATAGGGGTGTTCGCCGTGCCAGTAGGGGGTCTCGCCCTCTTCCAGTATCTCGCCGAAGGGCGTGAAGAAGCGGTAGTACCAGAATTGGTCGACAAACCATTCGGTCTCTATCAGAGGCACCTCTTTCCGCTCCATACCCTTGGCCTTGGCTTCGCGTATGCGGCGCTGGTTTTCGGTTTCGATTGCAGAAGTCTGGTCGAGTTCCTCCTTGTAGTACCGGCCCGTGAGTGTGTCGTGGCACATGAGCCGTTCCCTGTTTTCGAGCCGCCACACTTCAATGATGCGGCACAGGTGTCGGTCGGCCGGAATGAAGAAGTCGATGTTGTCGAGCCGTTCGCTCGTGAGGTTTTCGTATGTCTCTCTTATTTGGCTCTCGGTGGCGTTGCAGTACATCTCGCGCAGTTCGGCGGCCCGGCTG
Organism: uncultured Bacteroides sp.; assembly: GCA_905210875.1. Lineage (GTDB taxonomy): Bacteria > Bacteroidota > Bacteroidia > Bacteroidales > UBA11471 > Caccoplasma. The sequence continues at coordinate 4,292 of CAJLYN010000043.1, forward strand.
CGCGACCCGTGGGCAAAGTGCGAGAGAATCTGTGCCACGGGCACGTCGTGCAGTTCGCCTATGAGAGTGCAGTCCCAGAGTCTAGAATCTTCCAGGTTGTTGAAGAAGATGCGGTTGGGATTAATCTCGTCTATCCACACATCGTTTTTGTTGCGTCGTTTGCCGTATCCTATCTTGTGAAAGCAGCTGCCCGATATGAGGAACTCTTCGAGGGAGCGGCCGTCGATTTCCCACAGGCGGTTGTGCTGATGCACATATTGCAGGGCGGTGGTCAACAGTTCGCTGAGCGACTGGTCCTGCCGGTTGCGCGACATACAGATGGGTTGGGTCTGCACCGAGCGGAACTGTCCCACGACATTCTTTATCAGCTTGCGTATCAGGTTGTTTTTTAGCGGTACTTTCCCTTGTTCCTTCAAGTACTGCTCTTCGCTTATGCAGCGGCCGTCGGGCAGGTCGATGGTGTCGCTCCATTGGTTGCCGAAGGTGTAGTTGCGGCTGCGTGTGCGTGTGCGACGATATTTGTCGAGGTTGTCCCAGGCCCGTTTGGCCTGCCACAGTACTTCCAGGTCGGCCTCTTCGGGAGGGGTGCCGGTAACCCGCTTCTCTTTTCTGATTTTTCCATCAGCTTTACGAGGCGGCATCAGATGGCTGTTGTTGAAAATGCGGTAATTGGTTTCTTTCATAAAAAGTAAAATATAGGTTAGACGTGAAGCGGCCCTGCCGCCATGATTTTTCCGGGAGCAAATAAAGCGACGAATCGGGCGGGTATCGTGTGAAATTTATCAAATCCGACTGTTGCAGGGCGATTTGATAAATTCCCCATATTATCCTGTCGGGCAACGGTTACATTTGTCGCAGTCAAAAATTTTAAATCTCGAAAATATGCAAGACCAAAAACGATTACAGATTACCGGAATATCGACCCAGCAGCCTCCGTCGGTCTCGCCCGATGGAGAGTGTAGCCACATGGTCAATCTCCGTTGCCGCGATGGGGTGTGGACACCTGTCGGAACGCCTGCCTGCCGCTATACTCCGGCCGACGCTTCCCACCGCCTTCTCTTTGTCCATGCCAACGAGGCCTACAAGCACTATTTTACCTATGACGGTACAAATTTGTATTATGAGGCCGATGAGGCCGACGGACAGATAACGCCGGTGCAAGAGCCTCAAAGTTTTGAAATACCCGACATACAGCGTATAGAGGCGGTGGAAAACGCCATGGTTGTATTCACCGGGGAGAAGATGCTTTATCTTTTCTTTACCGATGGCTCCTATCATTTTCTGGGTGAATGTCCCGAATTTCCAGAAATATCCTTTTCCATGTCGGGAAAGACGGTAAAAGAAGAGACTTGGAACGATTATGCCCTTGTCTCTCCATCGCCCAATGACGAAACCTTTGTGCTCTCCGACAACGATAAGGTGCGCTTTTCATCGCTGGTCTATGGCACATACAGTCGGGTCAAAAGCGCGTTGCTCGACGATGGGTACTTGTCATACCCGTTTTTGGTGCGTTACGCCCTGAGGCTTTACGACGACAGTTACATCTATCCTTCTCCGCCGGTGTTGCTGTGTTGTTCCGATGCCTTGCCGTTTGGAAACGATCTGGCTTCGTTGTGCCTCGTGAAAGACGATAAGGTAACGCAGTTGCTGCATAACCCCTTTACGTTGTCGGGTGAGAAGGTGCATTACACGGTAAAGAAAGCCAACCTCGCACAGTGGAGCGACATTGTGAAGGGTATCGACATATTTTTTTCGCGCGAATTGCCTTTGGTCAAGGACGATACCATTGAACAGTATCGTATCAGTGCCGAACTGAACGGTAATGGCGACCCGGCCAGTGTCTTGCGTTTTTCGGTTCCTCTATTGTCCGACTCTGAACAGCGGGAACAGATTATCAACGAGTCGCTTTTCTATAAGGTGGCTACGCTCGACATAGAGACGTTGACAGAAGGTCTCGGGACGGCGAAGCTGCTGGAATATTCCTGCTCGCTGGCCAACCTGGTGCAGCAGCGCGTGCTCTCGGTCGACAACTTCTCGCTCCATACCCTTCGGGCCAAGGAGTCGTATGTCTACAACGGAAGGCTCCATCTGGCCAACGTTACGACGCGGTTTTTCGACGGCTATCCGCTTTCGCTCTTTTCGGTGAATCAAGACAACTATCATGGCGAGGCAATGTCGACTTACGTTGGGAAAGGGTTTGTGAGGGTTACGCTCAAAGGTACCATGGGACAAAGCGTGTTGATAAAGGACTTTGCCCCCGATGTGTTCCGTCTTTCGCCCTATTTGTCTTATCCCGACAGCCGGGCCGTATCGCTGGAAATTATAGGCCTTACCGAATCGGACTCACCTAACCGTTACAATCATTTTACGCTGAAACCCTCTCCCAATGAAAATATGGCCTACTACCTCCACCCGTCATTCTCTCCCATAACCCTGAACTCGAATCAGGAGTCGATGGGTGGAACGTTATATTCCGAGGTGAAGAATCCCGAAGAGTATGTGCCCGGCAAGATGCGGGTGTCGGCGGTTTACAATCCCTTTTCGTTCCCGCAGAATCTCACCTACACCCTTTCCACCGGAGCCATATTCGGTATGGCGGCGGCTACGGCGGCACTGTCGCAAGGACAGTATGGTGAGTTCCCGCTCTATGTCTTCACGACCGATGGTATTTGGGCCTTGCGACAGGGCAGTGGCGATATGTTATATGCCAGCCAGTCGCCGGTCAACCGCGAAGTGGCATTGTCGCCCCGTCATATCATTTCGGTCGACGACGCGGTGCTTTACCTCTCGGAGCAAGGGCTCATGGCGTTGCAGGGGTCCGAAGTGTCGCTCTTGTCACAGCCTTTCGAGGGGGGTCCCGATGACACGCCGGGCGATGCCGTCTCATTGCTCTCAGAGGCTCCGGCGGTCGGTGCGACGGCGGCCGATGAGACCCCCTTCTATACGTTTGTAACAACGGCCGAGGTCGGGTATAACTATATCGAGAAGGAACTGCTTTTTCTCTCGCCCGACTATCCTTATATGTGGGTTTTCGACCTGACATCGGCGCAGTGGGCACGGCGCAGTGTCACCTATGAAGCGTTTTATTCGCTCTATCCCAGTCTGCTGGCGATAGGTCCGTCCGGGGAAGTCTATGACTTGTGCGACGAGCAGACCTATGAGGAGGTGGAGATTGCGCTTATAACCCGGGCCGTGAAGTTGTGGCCCGATGTGCCGAAACGCATACCTCGTCTGGCCATACGGTGTGGCGACGAAGAGGGCGTTGCGCTCTCGCTCTCGGTGTGGGGAAGTAACCGGGCAGAGCAGGGGTATGGCTGCATCTACCGGGCGCAGGTCGATGGCCCTCTGCCAGGGCGTCTCCTGCTGAACACCTATGCACCACCTTATAAATACCACCGGCTGGCGGTTTCGGGCAGGGTGTCTCCCCGTTTCCATCTCGATGCCGTCGATGTATCGTTTGAGCCGGTGGTTTCGACGAAGTTGTCGTGAGAAGACAAAAATCAGGCCGTCTCAAACCGATTTTGAGACGGCCTGATGATTATCCTGTTGTATAAGTGGTCGGGGCAGGGTCGGTCAGAACATGGAGGCCACTCGTTTTACGGCCTGGACAAAAGCCTCGCACTCTTCTTGCGTGTTGTACAGGGCAAACGAGGCGCGCAGCGTTCCTACGATGCCGAACCGTTCCATGAGCGGTTGGGCGCAATGGTGGCCCGACCGCAGGGCAAACCCCAGCTTGTCGAGCAGCATGCCCATGTCGTAGGGGTGAATGTCGCGCACAAGAAACGAGATGACGCCACACTTCTGGGGGGCTGTGCCGTAGATGCGTATGCCGTCAACCTCTTCCAGGAGCCGGCGGGTGGTGTATTGCAACAGCTCCTGTTCGTGGGCGGCAATGTTTTCTATGCCGATGCGGTCGATGTAGTCGAGGGCGCTGGCAAAGGCCATCGTCCCGATGTAGTCGGGGGTCCCGGCCTCGAACTTGAACGGCAGCTCATTGAAGGTGGTCTTTTCAAAGGTTACATGACCTATCATCTCGCCGCCGCCCTGGTAGGGAGGTATGGCGTTGAGCCACTTCTCTTTGCCGAAGAGAACACCAATGCCGGTAGGCCCGTACATTTTGTGGGCCGAGAATACATAGAAGTCGACATCGAGAGCCTGCACGTCGACCCGGTGGTGCAGGGCACCCTGCGCTCCGTCGATGAGTACCGGTACCTCGTGCCGGTGGGCCCGGTCGATAATCTCCTTGATGGGGTTGACCGTGCCCAGTACATTCGAAACGTGGGTGATGGAGACCAGTCGGGTCTTTTCGTTGAATGCCGCTGCGAAAGCCTCCATGTCGAGTACGCCGCGGTCGTCGATAGGTATGACCCTCAGCCGTATGCGGCGCGTTGCTTGGAGAAGTTGCCACGGCACGATGTTGGCGTGGTGTTCCATCTCTGATATGATAACCTCGTCGCCGTCGTGCAGAAAAGCCTGTCCGAAGGAGTGAGCCACCAGATTTATCGACTCGGTCGTGCCCCGAGTGAAGATGATTTCCCGATCGCTGGCCGCGTTGAGAAACTGCTGTACGCGTCGGCGGGCGTGTTCGTGTCCGTCGGTAGCCTCTTGGCTCAGGCGGTGAACGCCGCGGTGAACGTTGGCATTGATGCGGGTGTAACCGTCGGTGATGGTGTCGATGACACAACGCGGTTTCTGCGAGGTGGCGGCGTTGTCGAGATAGACCAGCGGCTTGCCATATACCTCGCGGGTGAGAATGGGAAAATCTTGTCGTATCTTTTCGATGTCGAGCATGGCATTCCTCCTTTCGATTACTGACAGATGCGGCAGCCGGCACACTTGTCGAGGGTGCCTCTGAAACGGCGCTCGACCATCTTGTGCAGCCGCTCTTTCAACTGTTCGATGCGAACTTTCTCTATGACGTCGTGGGTGAAGGCCACCATGAGCAGCATGCGGGCCTCGGCTTCGGGTATGCCGCGCGAACGCATGTAGAAGAGGGCGTTCCCGTCGAGCTGGCCCGTTGTGGCACCGTGGCTGCACTTCACGTCGTCGGCGTAGATTTCGAGTTGGGGTTGGGTATAGATGTGTGCCTCCTTGGTGGTGCAGAGGTTGCGGTTGGTCTGTATGGCCGAGGTCTTCTGAGCTCCTTGGCGCACGAGAATACGGCCGTTGAAGACACCTGTGGCCGAGTCTTCGAGTACATACTTGAAGAGTTCGTCGCTGGTGCAGCGGGCCGCCTTGTGGTCGATGAAGGTGAAGTTGTCGACCGCCTGCCGCTTGTCGGCCACGGCCATGCCGTAGAGGTGGGTCTCGGCCCCTTCGCCGTCGAGGGCGATGTAGTAGTTGTTGCGGGTATACCCGTTATGCAGGGTGATGCCGTTGACCAGGACGTTGGAGTCGGACTCCTGCCGTATGAATGTCGACGCTACCCGGTGGGTGTTGAGTGTCGACTCTTCGAGGTCGTAGTAGTCGAACGTGGCACGAGGGCCGACAAAGATTTCGTTCACCGTCGAGGTCAGGAAGTTACCCTTGTCGAGGGTGTGGTCGCAGGAGAGCAGTCGCACCTGTGCCCCCTCTTCGAGTATGATGAGCAGACGCCGGTTGGCCATGAAGTCGTGGGCACCGTGCAGGAGATGTACCAGTTGCAGCGGTGCCTCGATTTGTACGTTGCGCGGAACATAGAGGAAGAAACCTTCTTGTACGAGTGCCGTGTTGAGAGAAACCGTCCCGTCTTTGTCGGTGCGGGCGAGCCGGCCGTAGTAGCGCTCTACCAGTGCGGGATAGTTCGTGGCGGCCTCGCGCAGGCTGCAAGCCACTACACCTTGGGGCAGTGCCGGGTCGCCACCTCCCAGGAAGATATCTCCGGCGAAGAAGTAGGGCCGGCTTTCGAGGTCGGGAACGGCGCAGCGGAAAGTCTCCTTGAAATCGACTTTCGGGGTTATCCGGGCCAGGTTCAGACCGTAATCGGGGGCGTAGAAGGCCTCGACATCGGTGTGCAGAAAGGCTTCCTGCGATTTTCCGGGGAGTCCCAGATGTTCAAAGTCGCGCATGGCCTCTTCGCGCCGGCTGTTCAGCACCGGAGCCGAATGGCTGTCGATGAGGGCCCGGTTTTGGTGGAAGAGGTCGATATATTGTTGTGCTGCATTCTTCATAGTGGTAGGACAAATTTATGCGTCAACCTCTTTCTTTATCCAGTCGTAGCCTTTCTCTTCGAGTTCGAGAGCCAGTTCGGGGCCGCCCGATTTGACGATGCGTCCTTTGTAGAGAACGTGCACGAAGTCGGGAGCGATGTAGTCGAGCAGTCGCTGGTAGTGGGTGATGACGATGGTGGCATTCTGGTCGGTGCGCAACTGGTTGACTCCTTGCGATACGATGCGCAGGGCGTCGATGTCGAGGCCGCTGTCGGTCTCGTCGAGAATCGACAGGCGGGGTTGCAGCATGGCCATCTGGAAGATTTCGTTACGTTTCTTCTCTCCGCCCGAAAAGCCTTCGTTGACCGAGCGGCTGGCCAGTTTGTTGTCGAGTTCGACAATGGCCCGTTTCTCCCGCATCATTTTCAGGAAATCGGTGGCCGAGAGAGGTTCCTCGCCCCAGTATTTGCGCTTGGCGTTGACAGCGGCCCGCATGAAGTTGACCATGCTTACGCCGGGAATCTCCACCGGGTATTGGAAGCTGAGGAAGATACCTTCGTGCGAACGGTCTTCGGGCGAGAGGGCGAGCAGGTCTTTTCCGTAAAAATCGACGCTGCCATTGGTTACCTCAAAAGCCGGGTTGCCGGCAAGAACCGACGAGAGGGTACTCTTGCCCGAGCCGTTGGGGCCCATGATGGCGTGTACCTCGCCCGGTTTCACTACGAGGTCGATGCCTTTCAATATCTCTTTGCCGTTGATGCTGGCGTGCAGATTTTTTATGGTGAGCATATTTCTGTATGGATTTTAATTCGTTGTGAAGAGGTTTCTTTTGCTTCTGTCTCGGGTTATCCGACCGAACCTTCGAGGGTGATTTGCAGTAGTTTCTGTGCCTCGACGGCAAATTCCATCGGGAGCTTGCTCATCACCTCCTTGGCATATCCGTTGACGATGAGGCCTACTGCCTCTTCGGTGGGAATACCCCGCTGGTTGCAGTAGAAAATCTGTTCTTCGTTGATTTTCGAGGTTGTCGCTTCGTGTTCCACCACGGCCGTGTCGTTCTTGATGTCCATGTAGGGGAAGGTGTGGGCTCCGCACCGGTCGCTCAGCAGCAGACTGTCGCACTGGGTGTAGTTGCGGGCGTTGTCGGCGCCCGGAGCCACGCGCACCAGTCCGCGGTAGCTGTTCTGGCTCTGGCCGGCCGAGATACCTTTCGATACGATGGTACTGCGGGTATTCTTGCCGATGTGTATCATCTTGGTGCCGGTGTCGGCTTGCTGATAGTTGTTGGTAACGGCCACGGAGTAGAATTCACCCACCGAGTTGTCGCCGGCCAGTATGCAGCTGGGGTATTTCCAGGTGATGGCCGAGCCGGTCTCGACTTGTGTCCATGAGATTTTGGAGTGGTCACCCTTGCAGAGTCCCCGTTTGGTGACGAAGTTGTAGATACCGCCGCGGCCCTCCTTGTCGCCGGGATACCAGTTTTGCACGGTCGAATATTTGACCTCGGCCCGTTCGTGGGCTCTGATTTCCACGATGGCGGCGTGCAGCTGGTTCTCGTCGCGCATGGGCGCCGTGCAACCTTCGAGGTAGCTTACATAGCTGTCGTCGTCGGCGATGATGAGGGTGCGCTCAAACTGTCCCGTGTTGGCCGCATTGATGCGGAAATAGGTCGACAGCTCCATGGGGCAGCGCACCCCTTTGGGTATGTACACAAACGACCCGTCGCTGAATACCGCCGAGTTGAGGGCGGCGAAGAAGTTGTCGCGGTAAGGAACTACCGAGCCCAGGTATTGGCGCACAAGGTCGGGGTAGTCTTTCACCGCCTCGCTGATGGAGCAGAAGATGATGCCCAGTTCGGCCAGCTTCTCCTTGAAGGTGGTTTTCACCGATACGCTGTCCATGACGGCGTCGACGGCGATGCCCGATAGCTTCATCTGCTCTTCGAGCGAGATGCCGAGTTTGTTGAAGGTGTCGAGCAGTTCGGGGTCGACCTCATCGAGGCTTTTGGGCGCATTTTTGGTCTTGGGCGCGGCGTAGTAGCTGATGGCCTGGAAGTCGATGTCGGGAATGTCGAGATGTGCCCAGTGGGGCATTTCGAGGGTTTTCCAGTAGGCAAAGGCTTTGAGCCGGAAGTCGCCGGTGGTATTGGCGAAGAGGATTTCCTCACACTCGTGCTTCCGTACGTTACCACCGCCCGCGAGGGTGTGGAACGTTTGGGTGCGCTGCTTGAGGAATTTGGCACCTATGAGATGAACGGCGTTGCCTTCTCCGACGTTGACGAGATTTGGTGGCTGGAAACCGTTGGCGGCCATCATTGGATCG
>CAJLYN010000044.1 GCA_905210875.1 uncultured Bacteroides sp.
ACTGTTGGAGATGCTGTTCGAGCCAGTCGATAGACTCGGCATCGAGGTGGTTGGTGGGCTCGTCGAGCAGCAGAATGTCGGGCTGCTGCAAGAGCAGGCGGCAGAGGGCAACCCGGCGGCGTTCACCTCCGGAGAGATATTTGATGAGCTGGTCTTCGGGCGGACAGCGCAGGGCGTCCATGGCGCGTTCGAGCTTGTTGTCGATGTTCCAAGCATCACAAGCATCGATTCGGTCCTGGAGGTCGGCCTGGCGGGCCATAAGGGCGTCCATTTTGTCGGGGTCGTCGAGAACCTCGGGATCGCCAAACTTCATGTTCACCTCTTCATACTCGGCCAGCAGGTCGAGCACGGGCTGCACGCCTTCCTGCACGACCTCTTTCACGGTCTTTTCGGGGTCGAGTTTCGGGTCCTGTTCGAGATAACCTACCGTGTAACCGGGGGAAAAGACCACCTCGCCCTGATAGGAGGTATCGAGGCCGGCAATGATTTTGAGCAACGTCGACTTTCCGGCGCCGTTAAGACCGATAATGCCTATTTTGGCTCCGTAAAAGAATGAGAGGTAGATGTTTTTCAATACCTGTTTCTGGGGAGGATAGGTCTTACTTACCCCCACCATCGAGAAGATAATTTTTTTGTCGTCTGCCATAGATGTTGTTCTGGTTTGGAATCGGAGTCTCTTTTTAATGTTTGGTGCTTACGGCTTTGACCCGGTAATCGCAATGGGCTTTACCCCGAATGATGTTATTGAGTTTTGACTTGATAAGTTGCTTGCGTATGGGCGAGAGGTGGTCGATGAAAAGTTTCCCGTCGAGATGGTCATACTCATGCTGGATGACCCGAGCCACATAGCCTTCGAAGACCTCGGTGTGCTCGACAAAGTTTTCGTCGCAATAGCGTATCGAAAGTTTCTCCTGACGTACGACCGACTCATGAATGCCGGGCAGGCTGAGACACCCCTCCTCGCGCGAGACAGTATCGCCCTCGGTGGCAATGATGTGGGCATTTATCATGGCTTTGCGATAATTCTTATATTCGGGCCATGTGTCGGAAAGAGGGTCGAGATTGATGACCAGCACCCGTATGTCGAGGCCGATTTGCGGAGCGGCCAACCCTACCCCTTCGGCACTGTCCATCGTTTCAAACATATCATCAACGAGTTTTTTCAGGCCGGGATAGTCGGGGGTGATATCCGTGGCGATTTTACGCAGCACAGGCTGACCGTAAAGATAAATAGGTAATATCATAGCTTGTTTTTATAAGATTGGCTTTCGAGGTAATCTTGCAGGATGATGGTAGCACTTATCTCGTCGACCAGAGCCTTGTCGCGGCGGGCCTTCTGTTTCAGGCCGCCGTCGATCATGGCGCGATGAGCCAAAGCCGAGGTGAAACGTTCGTCGAAAAACTCGACAGGCATCTCGGGCAGGGCCTTGCGCAATTTCGCCACAAAGGGCTTGATGTAACGCATGCTCTCCGAAGGGGTGTTGTCGAGCTGGCGGGGCAAGCCCACGACAATGCGTTCTACGGGTTCGCGCTGCACATAGTCGAGCAGAAACGGCAGGAGTTCGTGCGTAGCCACCGTACACAATCCGTTGGCGATGAGTTGCAAGGTATCGGTAACGGCTATTCCCGTGCGCTTGCGTCCGAAATCGATAGATAAAATGCGAGCCATATCGAGGACAAAGATACGAATTTTTGCAACATCACCATATCTCACCGATTCCGGAAATACCCATAGCAAAAAAATGTCTCGCGTAATCACTGTCCCTTAGAAACAAAAGTTGCAGTAACTGTGCCAAAAATATCAGTTGACAAATTATTCTGTGCATATATCTTTGCGATGATAAAATTATTAACCATGAAAAAGCACTACATCTTCCTGTATCTTTGTGCCTTATCTTTCATGATTCCCTCATGGGGAGCAGCCCAGGTAGCACAAACCGAGAAACTCAATCGAGGCGTAGTAGCCGTGAACATGTCGAAGAGCGAAGGTCAAAAAAAGACCGGCATCTTCCTCAGTTGGCGATTCCTCGACAGCGACGACAAAACTACCGCGTTCAATGTTTACCGCGACGGAACGCTCCTTACCCCTACTCCTCTTACCACGGTAACCAACTTCACCGACACCGAAGGTACCCTTTCGTCGAAATATATGGTCGAGACTCTCGTCAACGGACAGGTTACCGAAAGCAACACGGTCGATGAGATTTGGCCCACCATCTATAAGGAGATTCCCCTCGACCGTCCCGCCGGAGGAGTAACACCTCCTTACTCGGTTACCAACAACGGCTCGTTGGAGGAGTATCCCAGCGGACAATCCTACACCTACTCTCCCAATGATTGCAGCACGGGCGATGTCGATGGCGACGGTGAATATGAAATCATTGTGAAATGGGATCCCAGCAATTCAAGAGACAACTCACAACGCGGTTATACCGGCGAGGTATATCTCGACTGCTATAAACTGAACGGACAAAAGCTGTGGCGCATCAATCTGGGACAGAATATCCGCGCCGGAGCCCACTACACCCAGTTCATGGTCTATGACCTCGACGGTGACGGAAAGGCCGAAGTGGCTTGCAAAACAGCCCCCGGAACCATCGACGGAGCAGGCAACTATGTAATCATGGGCAATGACGACCCCACAAAAGATTATCGTGCAACAGACAAAAATGCCGGTATCGTTACCGGAGGGCCTGAGTACCTCACTGTCTTCAACGGAGAGACAGGTGCCGAAATAGCTACTACCGCATATGCCCCCAGTCGTGGAAACAGCAAAGACTGGGGTAAAGACGATTACTTCAACCGGTCGGAGCGTTACCTGGCCTGCGTTGCCTATCTCGATGGCGTTCACCCCAGCCTCGTAATGTGCCGCGGATACTACCAGCGTACCGCCCTGGTAGCTTATGATTTCGACGGTACCAGCCTCACCCAACGTTGGATACACGACTCGACCGTATCGGGCAAAGGCGCTTACGGACAGGGCAACCATAATCTCTCGGTAGGCGATGTCGACAGCGACGGCTACGACGAAATCATCTACGGTGCCTGCGCCATCGACCATGACGGTACGTTGATGTACCGCACCGGCTTGGGCCACGGCGATGCCATTCACCTCTCCGACCTCGATCCCGACCTCGACGGTCTTGAACTGTTCACGCCCCATGAAGAAACCTCAGCCCAATACGGCTTTGACATTCACGAAGCAGGAACGGGTAAAATCATCTACGGTGAATATACCGGCAGCGACGTAGGCCGCGGTATTGCCGCCGATATCGGCCCGACCAGCCGAGGCTTTGAATTCTGGTCGACGGCCAACGGCAACATCTACGACTGCCGAGGCAACGTACTCTATACCAAGAACCGCCCATCGGTCAACTTCCGCGTTTACTGGGACGGCGACCTGCAAGACGAGCTTCTCGACGGTGACCGCATCGACAAATGGGACTGGGAAGCCGGCAAAGCCAACCGCATCTTCACACTCTATAACTACGCCAGCTCTTCGTCGTGCAACGGCACCAAAAAGACTCCCTGTCTGCAAGCCGACCTCTTCGGCGACTGGCGCGAAGAGATTGTTCTGTGGAATAGTTCGACCAGCTCATCGCTGGTGGTATTCACCACGACATACGCTTCGGACTATCGCCTCGTAACTCCCATGCACGACCATGTATACCGCATGGGTGTGGTTTGGCAAAACGTGGCCTACAACCAACCTCCCCACCTGGGCTATTACATCGGTGACGGTACCGACCCGACAGCTGCCCGCCTTTCTAAAATCGGAGAAGGAAATCTGGTACAGAATGTCGAAATTGAAGAACCGATTGCCGAAATTCAATATATGTGGTTCAATGCCGAGAACGTAACTGTCGAAGGTAACCTGCCCTCGGGCGTTACAGCCAGCATCGACAAGGAAAAATCTACCATAACCATCAGCGGTACTCCCGAAGAAATAGGAACATATACCTTTGCCTTAAACACGAACGGTGGTACCACCGACATTTCACTGCCGGGAACCATCACAGTACGCACAGCCGAAGTCCTCACCGAAGTAGCCAATTTCCATTTTGACGAGACATCGGGTACAACAGCCAAGAACGAAATCTCGGGCGAAGCTTCGGCCAAAGCACTCAACCCTGCATGGGTAAGCGGCGTATCGGGCAATGCCATCTCGTTCGAAGGTCAAAGCGGTTACATGGTACAGCCTCACTACGATACCCTCTCGATGAGTAAAGGCTCCTTCTCTATCGCCTTGTGGTTCAAATCGCCGGGTGCCGACGGCATCGACTGGTATCTCTTCCACAAAGGCAGCCACACGGCAGGAGCCGTTCCTACGGCTACCGGCAAATGGATAGGTATCCAATACAAGAACAACAACCTCACCTTCGGTATCGATGATAATCAGACGAAAACCAACCTCGATGTTCCGGCTTCGGACTACTTCGACAACAACTGGCACTTCCTCACCTGCGTGCGCGACTCGGCCAATAAAGTCATCTCGATGTACATCGACGGTGAACTGGTGGGCACCAAAGACGATGCTACCGGCGATATCTTTGAAACCGAAGATATGGTTATCGGCAACTGCAACGTCAACTTCAATACGCCGTTCCAGGGAGCTATCGACGAACTGGTAATCTACACCGGTGCATTTAACGCAAACAAAGTTCGCAACCTCTACGAAGAACAACGGCCTACCGGCGCTATTGAAGAAACAACAACCATGAGCGTAACCGAACGCGTGAAGGTGTTCCCGACAGTATTCAACGATGAAGTAACCATCTCGCTCAACGGCATATCCAATGAGGTTGTAGAGTTTACCATCTTTGCTGTCAACGGTTCGACGGTATACAACCGAAGCCTCCTCATCGACAGCTCAACACCGCTTACCATAAGCGGACTCCAAGAACTGCCGCAAGGATATTACACCTTACAGGTTACAACCTCAGAAGGAGTCTACACCCGGAAACTTATCAAGGAATAACTACTCTTTGTATGTGAAAACTCTGCCCTAAAGATTGGGGCAGAGTTTTTCTGTTCTTATACCCTTTGCTCGTCGCGGGAGAGAAAAAAGGAACAAATCTTACACCATAAACATCACAAACCTCTCATTCATGAAACAGAAACGACTCAACATCTTACTGCTACTTATCTTTCTGTCGACATTACCGTCGGTCAAAGCGCAGACACCACAGCAAGAAGTTCTTAACCGCGGTGTAGTAGCCGTAAAAACAAGCAACGGGGTCTTCGTCAGCTGGCGTTATCTCGGCACCGATAGCCCCTCGGCCGGTTTCAACCTCTACCGCGATGGCGAAAAGCTTAACAGCGAGCCCATCACCTCTTCGACCAACTACGTCGATGCCGGCGGTACACTCTCCTCGACATACGTTGTAAAACGGGTCGACTACGGTCGTGAAACCGACGAATCGGAAGCAACTGCCGTATGGGATACTTTCTATAAGAAAATAAAACTGCAACGTCCACCCTCGGGCGTCACCCCGCCATATACCGTAACCAATAGCGGCAATGAAGAAAATTATCCCAACGGACAGTTTTATTCTTATACCCCCAACGATTGTAGCACAGGCGATGTCGATGGCGACGGCGAATATGAAATCATCGTAAAATGGGATCCCAGCAACTCGCGGGATAATTCATTCTACGGCTACACCGGCGAAGTCTACATCGACTGCTACAAGATGGACGGCACACTCCTGTGGCGCATCAACCTGGGTCGGAATATCCGTGCCGGTGCCCACTACACCCAATTCATGGTCTATGACCTCGACGGCGACGGCAAAGCCGAAGTGGCCTGCAAGACAGCTCCGGGCACCATCGACGGACAAGGAAAAGCCGTGCTCATGGGCAACGATACCGAAGACCTCGACTTCCGCAACTCACGAGGCATGGTCATCACCGGTACCGAATACCTCACAGTATTCAACGGAGAGACCGGAGCCGAAATAACCTCCGTCTCCTATGATCCTCCGCGCGGGAGTGTGACTTCTTGGGGTGGCGACAGCTATGGCAACCGCTCGGAGCGCTACCTGGCCTGCATCGCCTACCTCGACGGCATACGGCCCAGCCTTGTGATGTGCCGAGGATACTACGAGCGTACCGCACTGGCCGCCTACAACTTCGACGGGAATGAGCTGACCCAACTATGGCTGCACGACTCCAAATCTCCCGGGCAAGGAGCCTACGGACAAGGGAATCACAACCTTTCGGTGGGTGACGTCGACCAGGACGGCTGCGACGAAATCGTCTATGGTTCCTGCGCCATCGACCAGGATGGTACGTTGATGTACCGTACCGGACTGGGACACGGCGATGCCATACACCTTACCGATTTCGACCCCGACCTCGACGGTCTTGAACTGTTTACTCCTCATGAAGAACCGACAGCCCAATACGGTATGGACCTCCATCGGGCCGGAACGGGTGAAATCATCTTTGGCCAATATGCCGGCAAAGATGTAGGTCGTGGTGGAGCAGGTGATATCGACCCCAACTACCGAGGTGTCGAGTTTTGGACAAGTGAATGCGGCGTGCGCGACTGCAAAGGCAACTCGATAGGTGGCAGCCGACCGGCCATGAACTTCCGCGTTTACTGGGACGGAGACCTGCAAGACGAATTATTTGAAAACACGACTATAACGAAATGGAATCCCGATAAGAAGAAAGCTTCGACCTTGCTCGAACTTTCGGGTTATGAATGGACGGCTTCCTGCAATTCGACCAAAGCCACCCCTTGTCTGCAAGCCGACCTTTTCGGAGACTGGCGGGAAGAAATCATTTTGTGGAGCCGGAACGACTCGGCTTCGTTGGTTGTATTTACCTCCACAACGCCCACAGAATACCGCATACCCACCCTCATGCACGACCATGTGTACCGAATGGGTATCGCCTGGCAGAACGTGGCCTATAACCAACCACCCCACCTGGGATACTACATCGGCGACGGTGAAATTGAATATGCCCGACTTTCCAAGATTAGCCGCGGCGACCGCAACCAGACTGTCGGCATCTTCATGCCCATCGACACCATAACCTTCCGTTGGGACCGCTGCGATGGCGTTGAATTGAACAGCGCCCTACCCGCTGGCATCTCTTCGGCATACGACGAGGCCAGCCGCACCATATCGTTCTTCGGCACTCCTACCGTGGCCGGAAACTATACCATCGAACTGAGCACCTACGGTAACCCCGTAAACAACCCCGTAGAGACCATCTCCTTCGACATTATCGGAGAAGACAAGATAACGACCGTCGCTCAGTACCATTTCGACGAGACGTCGGGCTCGTCGGCCGCCAATGCCATATTTGGCCAGGCTGTGGCCGAAGGATTCTCTCCGGAATGGGTAACCGGCCACAGCGGAAATGCACTCTCATTCCCCGCCTCAATAGCCGAGACCGGCTGTCTGAAACAAACGGCATATCCCGAACTGGAAACTTTGGCTGACAATTCTTTCACCATAGCCTTGTGGGTGAAAGGCGAAAAAGCCGATCAATGTATTCTGAACATCGAAGGCGATAATGGCTCCTATATCCGCATCGAGGGCGACAATCTGTTACGGTTCTCCGTATGCGACGGAACAAACGAGACCCAGCTAACCGCTCGCATCATGCCGAGTCTGTTCAACAACGAATGGAACCAACTCCTCTGCATCAGAGACCGCGAAGATGGAAAACTCTATATGTTCCTCAACGGTGAACGGAGAGCTCAAACCGATGACAAATGCGGTAATCTCGAAATTTCTTCTCTCACCATCGGTAACCGAGAAGAAGAGGGCGCATACCTGCCCTTCAAGAGCTTGATAGACGAACTGGTTGTCTCCACCGGTGCCATGAACGAGCGACAAGCTGCCGAGTATTACGAGAAAACAAGCGCAGGAATTGTTGAGACCGGTGTGGCTGACGGAAGCCTCTTACAGGTCTTCCCGACATACTTCACCGACCAATTGCAAATACAATTCAACCGTGAGACAAGCGGAACGGCTATTGTATCGCTTCACAACAATGCCGGTGCCGTGGTATTCGAACGGGAATACAATGTCGACAGATTGCCCCGGCTCATTATCGCCGGTTTCGACGGCCTGCCACAAGGGACCTATATCTTGCACATTACCAATGGCGACTCGGTAGAGAGCCACAAACTTTTCAAACGATAGGGTGCTTCTATCGTTTCACTATACAGGGTTGCTCCGAGTGATTCGGAGCAACCCTGTGTGCATAATTAAGGTCCAGACTGCTGAAACGCTACATGGTAAAGCTCTGTAATTTCTTATCGCGGCCCACTCTCTTTCCACGCTACCCTGCTACGGCATAAGACCATCACTCATATACCGGCATCTCAACCTCTGCGCACACGGAGTAGCTCCATATTCTCCTAACCATCGCCGAAGAGGCTCCGACGACACTGGGTCGGATTACTCATCAGAAGAGGTTCAACCCGACACGGAGCAATGCTCCACCGCCACTGCATCTTACAGGGAGATACGAAAACACCCGACCATAATGGCCGGGTGTTTTCGTAAAGACAAGGGAAAATATTATTTCAAGGTAAACGGAGCCTGGGTGCGGATATCGGCCGAAGAGGCTCCTATGTATAGGGTAAACTTACCGGGTTCGGCCACCCACTCGTGGCGGGCATCATCGAAATATTTGAGATCATCAGGCGTAATCGTGAACGTAACCGTTTTCTCCTCCCCGGGATTCAGAGCTATTTTGTCGAAGGCTTTCAGCTCTTTTTTCGGACGAGGCAACGACGACTTGTTGTCGCCGATATAGAGTTGCACCACCTCTTTTCCGGGACGGTCGCCACTGTTTTTCACCGGGACAGTTACCGTTATGGAGCCGTCGGCAGCGAGGCTCGACGATGAAAGGGTGGCCTTGCCATAAGAGAAAGTAGTGTAGCTCAATCCGTGTCCGAAGGGAAAAAGTGCCGGTATTTTCTTGGTATCGTGCCAGCGGTAACCGACGAGAATATCTTCTTTATATTCTACGCGGATGCTGTCGCCGGGATAACAGAGGGCATCGAAAGCATGGGCGCCGTTATCGGTAAGTTTCACAGGGAACGACATGGGCAACTTGCCGCTGGGATTGACAGCGCCACCGAGTACATCGGCCAGGGCATGACCGGCCTCGGAACCGAGATACCATGCCTGTACGATGGCAGGTACCTCGTCGACCCACTTCATCTCCACGGCATTGCCGCTGACAAGCACCAATACCAGATTGGGATTAATGGCCGCCAGTTCGGGGATAAGCCGGTCCTGCCCGAAAGGCAGGCTGTACTGTACCCGGTCGCCGGCCTCACAATCCTGCTCGTGATTTTTATTAAGTCCGCCGACAAAAATCACCAAATCGGCGTCGGCGGCCAATTCAAGAGCCTTGCGATAGAGTGAGTCGGTATCGACACGGGGCTGCTCGACTTTGCCATAGCGGGGACGTCCGGCGGCATAACCCTGCGTGTAGGTAATCTTATCGCCATACAACTCGACAAGCCCCTGCAAGGGCGATATCTCGTGTTTCACTTTCAACTCCGAAGAGCCGCCTCCCTCGGTGAGCCGACGGGTAGCGTTGTCGCCCACCACCAATATCTTTTCATAACGCGAAGGGTCGATGGGCAGAAGGGCCGGCTGCTGCCGCTTCACAGGCTCATTTTTCAAGAGTACGATACCCTCGGTACCGATTTGGCGGGCCGCCTCGTAATGAGCTTCCGAGGTAAAGGAGCCCCAGGGACGGTTGCGGTTCATCGCCGTGCGGAATATCAGGCGGAGTACCCGTGCAGCCTTGTCTTCGACCGTAGAAAGGGGATATTCACCCGATTGCAGACCCTGCAAATAGGGACGGGCCAGAAAATAATCGCTATAAGCAAAATCGCGACCCGAAGTAAGGCCGTTGGTATAGGAACCCATCTCTATGTCGAGACCGTTGAAGACCGCCTCACGGGTATCGTGAGTGCCACCCCAGTCGGTAACGACACAACCGTCAAATCCCCACTCCTCTTTGAGAATACGGTTGAGCAAGAGGTCGTTGTGGCAGGCGTGTTCACCCCGCACCTTATTGTAGGCACCCATGATGCTCCATGCGCCCCCCTCCTGCACGGCAGCCTTGAAAGCCGGCAGGTATATCTCGTACAACGCCCGATCGCTCAACTGCACATCGATATGGCCGCGCCACTTCTCCTGATTGTTGAGAGCGTAGTGCTTGACACAGGCTGCCACGCCGTTTTTCTGCAACTCCTGAATGTAGGGAACAACCATGACAGAGGCCAGATAAGGGTCTTCACCAAGGTATTCGAAATTACGACCGTTGAGCGGCGTGCGGTAGATATTGCAACCGGGGCCCAGCAGGATATCCTTGCGGCGGTAGCGGGCCTCCTCGCCGATATTCTTGCCATAAAGGGCCGACATCTCGGGATTCCAGGTAGCAGCTAGGCAGGTGAGTGCAGGGAAAGCGGTGCATGAGTCATTGGTAAAACCGGCATTGCTCCAACTGTCCCACTGAATCTCTTCGCGCACACCGTGGGGGCCGTCGCTCATCCATATCTCGGGTATGCCGAGACGGGGCACGCCGTGCGAACTGAACTTGCTCTGTGCCGTACACAACTTGACTTTCTCTTCGAGGGTCATGCGCGACAAGGCATCTTGCACGCGTACCTCGATAGGCTGACTCTCGTCGAGATACAACGGCACCGGTGTCTGAGCCACAGCTACCGCAGCAAACAACGAGAAAGAAAGAATGAACAGTTTCTTCATAGGGTATTTTTATTTACGTTATCATTATCTCAGTTTCATCTGTATCTCTTCTCCGGTATAAACAAATGTACGAGCCGGCTCTCCCGACAAGGGATAAGCCACGGGAGCATCGGGCGACACGACAACAAGTCGCACCGTGCGGCGGAGAGGCATGCCCTCATAGCTACCCTGTTGCTTTCCGATGGTGAAGAGGCCCGATGCCTCGTCGTAGCTCATGGGTATTTGCAGACAAGCCCCCTGCTCGTAATTGTAGTTGGTATTTTCGTCTTCATAAAGGGTAAATGCAGCATCGCGTCCGGTGTAGAGATAGAGAGTCAGCGTATCGGCCGGATACTGGTCGCTGTACTGCATCTCACGACCGAAAGGCACAATAGAGCCTTCACGCACATAGAGGGGCATACGGGAGTAAGGAGCCGACACCTCGACCATCTGTCCGCCCATAATATGGGCGCCCGAATAGAAATCGTACCACCCCGTACCGGCCGGGAAATAGACCGTACGGGAACGCGCTCCATAGGTATATACAGGACAGGCCATGAAAGCCGGTCCAAACATATACTGGTCGCCGATGTTCAGCACTGCCGTATCGGCGGGGAAATCCATCACCAGGGGACGCATGATGGTATAGTCGTGGTGCCATGTCATGCCGGCCAAGGTGTAGATATAGGGCATGAGCGCATAACGCAAGCGGGTGTAGTAGGCCATGGAGAGGTAAGCCGGGTGTCCTTCGGGGGCAATGTTGTAAATCTCCCGATAGGGATACTGACCGTGCGAGCGGAAGATGGGTACAAATGCTCCGAACTGGAACCAGCGGGTGTTCAGCTCGCGCCACTCTTTAAGGTCGTCGTTTTCCCGACCGGTCTTGTTGAAGAGTTTGAAGGCCGCTTCGTACCGCTTCTCCACGCAAAAACCTCCGATGTCCATCGACCAGTAGGGAATACCGCTAACCGAGAAATTCAGTCCCGCCGAAATCTGAGCCTTCATATCTTCCCAGCGGGTGGCTATATCGCCGCTCCATGTCGCCGTAGAGTAACGTTGCAGGCCGGCAAATCCCGAACGGGTAAGCAAGAAAACCCGCCGGTCGGGGTCGACAGCCCGCTGGCCGTTATAGATGGCTTCGGCGTTCATCAGGGCATAGGCATTGAAATATTGGGTCGAGGGGCCGAGGGCCGTAGGGCCGCAAAGGGCCTTGCGGTAATCCATGTCGGTGCAGTCGCGCACGTTGGGTTCGCTGGCATCCATCCACCATGCGTCGATGCCCAACGGGTAGAGATGGTCCTGCATCTGCTGCCAGAAGAGTTTGCGGGCCCCGGGCGAATAGGCATCGTAGAAAGAGCCGATGTATCCCGGTCCTATCCAGTCGCGTATACTGTCTTTGATGGCCTGCTGGTACATCCAGCCGTGGCGGTCAAACTCCTTGTAGTGTTCGGTGGTCATATAGAATTTGGGCCATACCGATATCATCATGCGGGCATGCTGTGCATGAATCGAGTCGACCATACCCCGGGGGTCGGGGAAACGGGCGGCATCGAATTCGTGGCCGCCCCAGGCATCTTCGGGCCAGTAGCTCCAATCGAGTACGATGTTGTCGATGGGAATCTGCCGGCGGCGGAATTCGGCAAGAGCCTCCAATTTCTCATGCTGGGTCTTGTAGCGCTCACGGCTTTGCCAGAAACCCATAGCCCAGCGCGGCATAATCTGTGCCTTTCCGGTGAGACGGCGATAGCCGGCTATCACCTCGTCGAGATTCTCACCGGCAATATAATAATAGTCGAGCGAAGGGCTCATCTCGCTATACCAGCAAAGGCGGTTCTGCTCGGCAGCATCGAGCGGGGTGAGCGCACGCAGGCCAAGGTAAGAGACACCACCGTCGGGTTT
>CAJLYN010000045.1 GCA_905210875.1 uncultured Bacteroides sp.
GAGTTTCTTCCAGTCATTTTTCATATCATGCCCAGCCATCACAAGCAGCGAGTCGCCACGCATCCACAACGAAACCCGCTCGCCGTTCTTACCGTTGAACTGTATAAGCGAATCGGGCTGCTGACTCATTGTTCCTGCTTCAACCACCAAGAGAGCCGGGGTCGAAATTGTCGTATCCTGCTGGGCGGCTGCATCATAATAGGTAATCATCATCTCATAAGAGACATTACTGTCATTGGGAGGTGTCATCACAACCAAATCGTACAAGACCGATGTCCCGTCTTGTGACTCGGCCCAGCCTTCATACACCGATACCAATGTATCGCCCACAAGCCCTTGTTCTTCGACCTCCATGGTCGCAACCGGATCCTTACGCGACTGACAGGCCACAACTGTTGCTGCTGTCAGAATAAATGCAAAAAACTTTTTCATCATAACAACCATTTAATAAAAGATTTTGCCAGTATAACAGTCTCACACTCAAAAAAGTTCTGCTTTCACAGGAGAGCTTCCGAGTTTTTTCCTATATTTGAAACGAAGTGTCTGGCTTATCTTCATCGAAAACTACGACAAGAATAACCGTCTCTTTTGATTTCAACACATCGTAATCAATGCTTTGGCACAATATTTGTACTCTTATCTATAAACATTTTTGTAAAAGGGAACGACTACATGACAAACGCCGAAATACGAACAGTTTATAATAAAATAATTTCACACCTCAACGAGAAACGTCTGAAAGAAGCCTTGGGCGAAACAGCCGGACTACTCTCCGACCTCTCGGGAGAATGGTCTCTGTCGGACAAATTGTCGGAACTGGAAACATCGTACCGCTACATGATACGCTATATGCTCGACGGTATGGACGACCCCAACCGCCATACCTTCTACGACCAGCTGCTGCTGTCGGCTTATAACCTGGCCGATCGGGCTGCCGAAAGTCTGCTCGAAAAAGAGTCGTCGCAACTCTATTTCCAGAAAAAGCGCTACTACAAACTCTATCCCGACCAGACAATACAGGCAGCTCTCGACGAAGTAGACAAAGCCATCAACGACCTGTCGCTCAACAATCTGCTCAGCGATATCGAGAATAATACCGAAATGGCGTCGGCCCTTCGGAAGAAAAAAGAAGAGGCCGAAGGAGAGTTGTTTCTCCGCATCTGGTGCAACTATCCGGCATCGGAGTGGGACTATTCTGCCCTCGAAGAGAGCCTGTCGCCGGCACGATTTCCCAGCGAAACAGCCGTTCTCATTGTAGCAGCACTCATGCTGAACCTGCTCCACCGCTACGATGAAAAAAAACTTGACCTGCTCCTGTTGGCCTACACTTCATCGGACGACGACGAGGTGCGCCAACGAGCCTTGTGCAGTGCCCTCATACTCCTCTTCATCTATCGCCGACGGGCAAAATTATCGCCGACTCTCACCGCCCATATCGAAACGCTGAAAGAACAGGAAACATTCGCGCGCGATGTTCTGAACATCTTCTTGCAACTGATTAAAAGCCGGGAGACCGAACGCATCTCCCGAAAGTTTACCGAAGAGTTATTGCCCGAAATGATGAAACTCAATCCATCGTTACACAATAAAATTAATCTTTCTGACCTTAACTCCGAATCCGACTCGACCGATCCTAACCCCGAATGGCAGGAACTGCTCGAAAAATCGGGCATTGCCGATAAGATAAAAGAGTTGAACGACCTGCAAATGGAGGGTTCCGACGTCTTCTTGTCGACATTTTCAGGATTAAAAAGTTTCTCCTTCTTTCAAGATATAAGCAACTGGTTTCGCTTGTTTTCACCTGAACACAGTGCCATTCAAGGGCTCTTTCCCGATGAAAGCAACAGCAAAAACCATTTTCTGCAACTCATCGGATATTCGCGATTCCTGTGTAACTCCGACAAGTATTCATTCTGTCTCAGCCTGCAACAAGTACCGGAGTCACAACGTCAAATGATGACCATGCAGTTCAACGTCGAAGGAGCCGACATGGCCCAAATAGAGAAAGAGCGCCAGTCGCTCTCTCACGATGAGAAAACAAGCGGCATCTCCAACCAGTATATCCAGGATTTGTACCGGTTCTTCAAACTGTACAACCGCCATAACGAGTTTTACGACCCGTTTGCACACCCCATCGATCTGTTGCAGGTCGACAGTCTGCAATCGGTTCTCGACAACGACGCCACCCTGCGTATCATTGCCGAACTGCTCTTCAAGAAAGAGTATTACGACGATGCACTCGCCATCTTCCAGCGGCTCTCCTCACACCATGCAGCCGACAACGAATTATACCAAAAAATCGGATACTGTCTGCAATCGTCGGGCGATTACGAAAACGCCCTGCAAGCCTACCTGCGTGCAGAAATGATACAACCCGACAACCGATGGACCGTGCGTCGCATAGCCACCTGCTATCGCAACCTGAAAAATGTAGAGAAAGCCCTGGAATATTATCTGAGAGCTGAATCTTTACAACCCGACAATCTGGCTGTCGGACTGCTCATCGGGCACTGCTACGTCGAAGAGGGTAATTACGAAGAAGCGCTGAAATATTACTTTAAGGTCGACTACCTGAATCCCGACAGCAACAAGGCATGGCGTCCCATCGCTTGGTGTTCGTTCCTTTCGGGAAAATATGAACAGGCATTGCGCTACTACGAAAAGATACTTGCCGATAAACCGTCGGCACTTGACTACATGAATGCCGGACATGTAGAACTGGCCGTGAAACATACCCGGAAAGCATTGGAACTGTACCGCGAAAGCCTCTCGCTCGACCATAACGACATCGAGCGGTTTTTAGGGAACTTCACCCCCGACATACCACTGCTTGTCAAGGCCGGCATCGATGCCGACGACATACCCATCTTGCTCGACCAGTTGCTCTACCAAATTTCCTGACAGGCATCAACGAGAGCCCATGTCGTCGTAGAGTTTTTGGAGAAAGGCTTGTGCCGACCGGGCACAATCGTCGGCTTGCGGGCCCTCTTTCAAAAGCCAGTCGCCGGCATCACAATCGTAAATCACACGATTCTCGGCATCGACATAGCCAAGACCATCTTTGTAGGTATAGTAAGCAAAGGTGTGCTGGGTCGTATCGGCCATATTCTTGCTGAATGCAAAGTCGGAGTAGTCGATATGCAACTGCGCCAGCAGAGTGGCTGCCAAATCGATTTGCGAAGCATAGGTCTCGACAGTACGGTGCCCCCGCACGGCTCCTCCGCACCATACCATGGGTATGTGGTGCCGCTTGACCTCACACTCCTGTATGCCATCGGGGTAACGCATGGTATGGTCGGCCACGAAGATAATAAGCAAATCGTTCCACAAAGGCGACTGCCGGAGCGTGTCGACAAACGCACCGAGACAACTGTCGGTATAGGCAACCGAGTTGAGGTAGGGATGTTCGAGGCGGTGCATCGGCACATCAAACGGCTCATGACTGCTCAACGTGAGAAATGTCTTCATAAAAGGACGAGCCTTCTCTTCAGAAATTTCTCGCACTACACGATCGAAGGCTATGTGGTCGGGCACCCCCCAGCGCGCCGTATTCTCGTCAGCCGCAAAGTCATCACACGAAAGAACCCTTTCATAACCGGTTGCATAGAAATAAGAGCGCATATTGGTAAAGTCGACATCACCACCATAAATCATTTCGAGGTCATACCCATCTCGGCGCAACGAGCGGGCTATGGCCGGCAACGACTGCGACTTGGCCGGATATTTCATAATCGAGGCGGTGGGTTGTGCCGGATAACCGCTGAGCAATGAAACCAGTCCCCGATCGGTGCGGAAACTGTTGGCATAGAAATTAGAGAAATAAATACCCTCCTCCGAGAGGGCTTTCAGACGCGGCATCACACCGGGCATATCGAGAATGTGACCCGTAAAACTTTCCAGAATCACCAGCACAATCTGAGGACGGGTGGTAGTGAGCCAGCTATCAGAATCATTGGGGAAAACCACAGGCGACGGCTTCAACGGAGCAAACGCCTCATCGGCTTCTTCGGGAGACATGAATCGATATTGCCGGGTAAAATCAGTTCCTTTCGTCATCGACGACAGCAGACTGAATGCCGGATTGACAGCGGCATGATTCAACTCTATGCGTTCGCTGAAATAGGCCCACCCCACATTCATCGTCGAAGCCGAAACGCCACCCCGGATGGGCAGAAATAGAAAAGCCGTCAGAAACAAGGTAACCACCGTGGAGAGAATGCGATGACGACACACTTGTCGCGACATGGGCCGCAACAACCATCGGTCCAATACATAACCAACAACTCCGACATAAACGACAATAAACAGCAGAGCCACAAAAAACATACCCACCGGTACACTGGCCATGGCGTCGGCCGGTGACTGCAAATAGAACAGAGGCGTTACGTCAATGCGGAATCCCCAATAACCGTACAACTCGGCATCGGCTACACATATTACGGCCAGCAACAGTACGATAAGGGAAAAATATACTCGCAAGGTATAGAGCAGCCAACGTCCGGGCCGCCATATCGCAACCAGCGACAGCAACATGGGCAATGCCATGATGTAGGCCGATACGGACAAATCGAGAGGCACACCGTGCCATACGACACGCAGCCAATCTATAAACGGAGTCCCGGCGTAAAGATCGCCTTGCCAAATCATGAACAAAGGCCGTTGCAGGATAAACACCACCACAAACAGAAAATATATGGCTATCAGGTAAAGCAATCGTTTCATGAGATTCTCAATTTTAAGGTTTCAAAGATATAAATTTGGAGAAAGGGGTTCCGACGATTAACACAAATTAAATATATGCTATCCCGACGACTTGCCTTTTATTGCTATTTTCGCACAAAGATTGAACATTATGCGAAACATTTTCTTTTTGACCCTTGTTGTCTTATTTAACTTTTCATGTACCGATATGACTCAAAGAAACAATCCGTTATTGTCGTCTTTCAACACACCACACGGAGCGGCTCCGTTTGATCGGATAAAGACCGAAGATTTCGAGCCGGCCATAACCGAAGCCATAGCACTCCACCAAGCCGAAATCGACGCCATCGTGGCACAAGACGAGGCTCCCACGTTTGCAAACACCATCGAAGCCATGGAGCTGTCGGGCAACAAGCTGGGACGTATCACATCGATATTCTTCAACCTGCTCAGCGCCAATGGCGACGATGAAATGATTGCTGCCTCGGAACACATCTCACCCCTGCTGACCGAACACAGCAACAACATCAACCTCAACGAGGCTCTTTTCAAGAGAGTAAAAACCGTCTATGAACAACGTGACTCCCTTGCCCTCTCGACCGAAGAAAAAAGGCTGCTCGAAGAGACCTACAACGGCATGGCCCGCAGCGGTGCCAACCTCGAAGGAGAAGCTCGCCAAAAGTACCGCGAACTGAGCAGCGAGTTGAGCCGACTCTGTCTCAAATTTGAATCGAACCTGTTGAAAGCCACCAACGCCTTTGAAATGATACTTACCGACAGTGCCGACGTGGCTGGCCTGCCACCGAGGGCTCTCGACGCAGCTTCCATGCGCGCCAAAGAAAAAGGTCATGAGGGCGCCTATCTCTTCGACCTCTCCTATCCCAGCATGAGTTCCTTCTTGAAATATGCCGAGCGAAGAGATCTCCGAGAGAAAATTTATAAAGCCTACAATACCCGTTGTGTTAACGATCAATACGACAACCGCGACATCGTCGTGCGCATTGCCGAGTTACGATATGAAATAGCCCGGTTGCTTGGTTACGAAAATTTCGCCGAGTATGTGCTCGAACACCGAATGGCTCAGAACAGCGCCCGGGTCTACGACCTGCTGAACCAGTTGCTCAATGCCTACAAGCCCGTGGCTGTCGAAGAGATAAAACAGTTGCAGGCATTCGCCGAGAAAAAAGAGGGACACCCGGTCGAACTCATGCCGTGGGACTATTCCTACTATTCTACCAAACAAAAAGATGCGCTCTATGATCTCAACGACGAAATGCTGAAACCCTACTTTGAACTGGAACAGGTGAAAAAGGGTGTCTTCGGATTGGCCACCCGTCTCTACGGACTCACATTCAGGAAGACAACCGACATTCCCGTCTACCACAAAGAGGTGGAGACCTTTGAAGTCTACGACGCCGACAGCAGCTATTTGGGTCTTCTTTATACAGACTTCTACCCTCGTTCGACCAAACAAGGCGGTGCCTGGATGACTTCTTTCAAAGAACAATGGATCGATGCCGACGGCACCAACAGCCGGCCGCATGTATCTCTGGTCATGAATTTTACACGTCCTACCGAGTCGACTCCTGCCCTGCTTACCTACGATGAGGTGGAAACTTTCCTGCATGAGTTCGGACACGCCCTGCATGGACTGATGGCCAACTCGAAATATGAATCGCTCTCGGGGACCAACGTCTACCGTGACTTCGTGGAACTGCCTTCCCAACTGATGGAGAACTGGCTTCCCGAACAAGAATTTCTGGCGACATTTGCCCATCATTACGTTACCGGGGAAATTTTACCCGACAGTCTGGTTACCAAGATACGCAACGCTCAGCGCTACCACGCCGCCTACTATTGCGTGCGACAGCTTACCTACGGCATACTCGACATGGCTTGGCACACCAGCGAAGGGAAAGTCGACGACATAGCTGCATTTGAACGAAAAGCTGTTGCCCCCACACAGTTACTTCCTGCCCTTGACGGGGCTGTGTTCAGTTGCCAGTTCTCTCACATCTTCGGAGGAGGATATGCAGCCGGTTATTATGGATATAAATGGGCCGAAGTACTCGATGCCGACGCTTTCTCACTCTTTAAGGGAAAGGGTATTTTTGATAAAGAAACGGCAAACTCGTTCCGGAAAAATATTCTCGAAAAGGGTGATACCGAAGATCCCATGTCACTCTATATCCGTTTCAGAGGTCGTGAACCTCACATCGACGCCCTCATGAAACGTGACGGCATCAGATAGCGAAACATCTGTTTCTATGGAAAACGGTCTTTTCTTAGACAAGAAAAGACCGTTTTTTCTACCCGGAAAGCTTGGTCTATTTCGTGGTGCCCTCTATCTTTGCCACACCGAAATCACACATTATGAAAATTTCCATCATCACCATTAACTACAATAATGGAGAGGGGTTGCAACGTACCGTACAAAGCGTCATCAATCAAGCGTGCAGCGACCTCATCGAATACATCGTCATAGACGGGGGCAGCAGCGACAACAGTCGAGATGTCATCGAAAACTATCGACAACACTTTGCTTACTGGTGCTCCGAAAAAGATGGTGGCATATACCCAGCCATGAACAAGGGCATTGCCCGGGCTTCTGGAGACTATGTTCTGTTCCTGAATTCGGGCGACTTTCTCGAACCCGACTCCCTGCAAAAAGTAGCCGACCAGTTGACCGGTGAAGATATAATTTATGGAGACCTCTACTTTCAAGACTTAAACGGCAAACGTACACCGACGACCTATCCCGACCAGCCTACAACAGAGTATTTACTGGAAAAATCTTTGGGACATCCGGCTATATTCTTCAGACGGGAGCTGTTCGACGCCTATGGCTACAACGAATCGTTGCGTATCGTCGCTGATTGGGAATTTCTTTTCAGAAAAATCGTATTGGAAGCATGTAGCACGAAACACATCGCAATGTTCGTCAGCACGTTTATGACCGACGGCATCAGTTCCACCCAGACAGAGCTGTGCCAAAAAGAGATGCAGGAATGTCTCTCTCGCCTCTTGTCTCCCACCATCTCAAAAGAATTGCATCGCCTCTATGCCATCGAAAAACGATATGAACCTTTCTCAGCTCTTGAAAACCACACTCATACGCGACGTCGTGTCTTGAAATTCATGCGCTTGCTGCTTTCCTTCCACAAAAGCGACAGCCGTATATCCACTCACTCATAAGGACTTTTCTTAAACAAAAAGGCAAGGTGCATCGCACCTTGCCTTTCAAAAATTACATAATTAAGGTTTGGGTTATTTCTTGAAATAACGGTTGTAAAGACCCTCGAAACCTTTTCCGTGACGAGCTTCGTCTTTGGCCATTTCGTGTACGGTATCGTGAATGGCATCGTAACCGAGTTCTTTGGCACGTTTGGCAATACGCATCTTGTCGGCGCAAGCACCGCATTCGGCATCTTTACGAGCTTCGAGGTTTTTCTTGGTATCCCAAACAACCTCACCGAGGAGTTCGGCAAATTTTGAAGCGTGTTCGGCCTCTTCCCAAGCATAACGTTTGAAAGCCTCAGCAATCTCGGGATAGCCTTCGCGATCGGCCTGACGGCTCATGGCGAGGTACATACCCACTTCGGTACATTCGCCCTGGAAGTGTGCTTTAAGGCCTTCCATAACCTCGGCATCTTCTACAACACCGTCGCCGATGTGGTGCTCGGTGATGAATTGAAGAGCCTCACCGTTATCAACTACTTCTTTAAATTTGGAGCCGGGAACACCGCATTGAGGACAACGCTCGGGAGCATGTTCACCTTCATATACATAACCACATACTGTACAAATGAATTTCTTTTTCATAACTGTTGGATTTTAGGGTTTAATAACTAAGAGTTTATTCTTGATTTTTTTGTTTACACTTTTTGCAGATACCCCGATAGTAAAGGTGCGTCTCGGTAACCAGGAAATCGGCTGCAACAGCAGGCGACATAGAGGGGACCGGCACATCATATATGGCCCCGCAACAGTTACACCGAAAGTGAGCATGAGGAGCCGTCTCGGCATCATAGTGAGCCTGTTTGTCATCAATCGACAACTGTTGTGCAGCCCCCTGCTCCACCAGCAATCGCAACGTGTTGTAAACCGTCATACGCGACAAGGTGGGTATCGTTTCACTCAACTCGGAATATATGCAATCTGCTGTAGGATGCGTGCGGTGCTTCATGAGATAATCCATGATGGCTACCCGCTGCATAGATGGCTTTATGCCATGCGCCAACAAGTGATTGTATCCATTCTGAGTAATCATTATAATCAGTACATTTTTTTAATCGACACAAAATTAGATATAGAATAAATACTGAGCAAATCTTTTGTTTAAAAAAATCTTAAAATACAACTCTTCAATGCAAGAACATTGCATACATAAAATCAAAGCGGGGAATAGCCTTACATATCGCTCAATGTATCAAGTTCTTAATATATTATCTAATATAAATAAAGGTTTTTCACATTTGGACATAACAGGTATTGCGATAATTGTCGTATTTTTGTATCTCATTGAAAACGACACCGAAATATGTCAGCAGAAACACTCGATAAACAAGCCGCTCTCGATTGCCGATACATACGCATGGCAAAAATATGGGCCGAAAATTCCTACTGCAAACGACGTCAAGTTGGAGCACTCTTGGTAAAGAACAACACAATAATTTCCGATGGATACAACGGTACGCCGGCCGGCTTCAAGAATATTTGTGAAGATGAGACCGGCCACACCTACCCTTATGTGCTGCACGCCGAAGCGAATGCCATCACAAAAATTGCTCGGTCGGGCAACAGCAGCGAAGGTGCCACTTTATATGTGACAACCTCTCCTTGCATCGAATGCTCCAAACTCATCATACAAGCCGGTATAACCCGGGTTGTATTTTCGGAACATTACCGGTTGAGCGATGGAATAGACTTGCTCAAAGAGGCAGGTATCAAGGTCGACTTTATCGAGGTAAAATAATACACCAACCACATAACATTCTATTATCACACATTTTGCACGATGAAAAAGAAATCCATTGTATGGTTACCGTTTGTCATAGCCATTGCCATCGTTTTGGGTATCGCCATAGGATACCGCTATCCGCAAACACATATTGTAAAAGGTGTACAACAGGGAGTACCCGGGAATAAAATCAATAACTTGCTGGGTATCATCGAGACTCAATATGTCGACACCGTAAACATGAATGATCTCATCGAAGACGTCATGCCTCAGATTGTGGGAGAACTCGACCCCCACTCTGCCTATATTCCGGCCAAAGACCTGCAAGCCATAAACGAAGAGTTGGAAGGAAGTTTCAGCGGCATCGGCATACAGTTCAGTATTCTGGACGACACCATTACGGTAGTTGCCGTGGTGCCGGGCGGCCCGTCGGAAAAGATAGGCATAATGCCCGGCGACCGCATCGTGGAAGTCGACGACACAGTATTTGCCGGGAAAGATGTTGTTTCCAACGACAAGGTATTGAAAAAACTGCGCGGTCCCAAAGGGAGCCAGGTCAAGTTAGGCATTCTTCGGTCGACATCACCCGACATGCTGACGTATGAAGTAACCCGTAACGACATACCGGTAAACAGTGTCGACGTAGCCTTTATGGTAAACAAAGAAGTGGGTTATATAAAGGTAAACAAGTTTGGCCGCACAACCTATACCGAATTCATGAACGGCCTCGCCCAACTGAAAAACCAGAATGCCAAGAAATTCATCGTCGACCTGCGCGGAAACTCGGGAGGTATTCTCGACATTGCTATCAACATGATAAACGAATTCCTGCCCAAAGGACAACTCATCGTCTATACCGAAGGAAAAGCATTCCCACGCAGCGAAGCCATATCAAACGGCAGCGGAGCCTTCAAGGAAGCGCCCATCGTGGTTCTCATCGATGAATGGTCGGCCTCGGCCAGCGAAATCTTTGCCGGAGCCATTCAGGACAATGACCGGGGTCTCATCGTCGGACGCCGTTCATTTGGCAAAGGTCTGGTTCAAAACCAATTGCCGTTTGCCGACGGCTCGGCCATACGGCTCACAATAGCCCGCTACTACACCCCCTCGGGCCGCTCCATACAGAAAGAATACGAATTGGGGCACGGTGAAGACTATGAAAAAGATATCTTGAACCGCTTCATGCACGGAGAGTTTGATCACCCCGACAGCATCAAGCAAAACGATGCATTGGTCTACAAAACCCGACTGGGCCGTACCGTATATGGCGGAGGCGGAATCATGCCCGACATCTTTGTACCACGCGACACCACCGGCATAACACCTTACCTCAACGAAGCTGTCAACAAAGGGTTGCTCTACCAATATGCCTTTAAATATTCCGACGAGAATCGACATCTCCTCTCGGAATATAAAGATTACGTTCAATTGCAAAAGCATCTGCAGAACGAGCCTTTGCTCGACGAGTTCATTGCCTTTGCCGCATCGCACGGGTTGAAACGAAACAATAAAGAGATAAAAGAATCGGGACAACTGCTTACCAACTACCTCGAAAGTTACATCGCCCGCAACATCATAGGCGACAACGCTTTCTACCCCATACTTCTCCAAGAAGACAAAACCTTTAAGAAGGCTCTCGAAGTGCTGAATGAGAACAAGGGGTTTCCCGAGACCTCAATAAAGTAACCCAAAAACATGGAAGAGAAAAAACGGTTGCGCCAACAAATCAAACAAGAAGTATCTCGACTCTCCCCGACGGAAAGGGTCGAGACTTCTCTTAAAATACGGGAGCATATCGAGCAATTGGCTCTGTTTGCTCGGGCCCATTCCATATTATTGTTCCACTCTCTTCCCGACGAAGTAGATACCCACGACTGGATAGACCGCTGGTGCGTAAGCAAAGAGATATACCTTCCCGTAGTGAACGGCGATAACTTAGAAATCAAACGCTACAACCCGGGTAAAACTCGCCAAGGAGCTTTCGGCATTACTGAACCTGTCGGAGAAAGTCTTACCGATTACTCTTTGATAGACCTGATTATCGTACCGGGAGTAGCATTCGACACCCGTCATAACCGACTGGGGCGAGGAAAAGGTTATTACGACCGCCTCCTCAAAAAAACCGGAGCACCCACAATAGGAGTTGCTTATGAGTGTCAAATTGTAAATGAAATTCCGACACTGCCCCACGATGTATCTATGACACTAATAATCAGTAAGAACAAAATATATCAATAATAATACGGAACAAGAAAAACCGTTCAGAAGTACACAAATAAAAATAAAAAAATTACCTTTGTATAAAAACTTTCAAATCCTTAATTCAAGCTATGGCAAAAGTAAAAGGAACTGTCGTTGTCAACAACGAACGCTGCAAAGGATGCAATCTTTGCGTCGTAGCCTGCCCGGCCGACGTTTTGGCATTGCAACCCAAAGAGGTAAATGATAAAGGATATCACTACGCCTATATGAAAAATCCCGACAACTGCATAGGTTGTGCCAGTTGCGGATATGTATGCCCCGACGGGTGCATATCGGTATATAAAGTCAAACTGTAACTAAACCTACACACAATATGGCAGAAGAAGTAAAACTGATGAAGGGCAATGAAGCGATAGCTCACGCCGCCATACGCTATGGCGCCGACGGATACTTCGGCTATCCTATCACCCCGCAATCGGAAATCATGGAAACCCTCATGGAAGAAAAGCCATGGGAAACCACCGGCATGGTCGTACTGCAAGCCGAAAGCGAAGTCGCAGCCATCAACATGGTCTATGGCGGTGCCGGCTGTGGAAAAGCCGTCATGACCTCATCGTCGAGCCCCGGTGTAAGTCTTAAACAAGAAGGCATATCCTATATGGCAGGTGCCGAATT